>NZ_CAKJTM010000002.1:156180-169239 GCF_917627345.1 Protofrankia sp. CiP3
GTCCCCAGCTTTACCGTGGACACTGCAGTCCTGGTATTTCTCCAGGGCTGCGCGGAGATAATCATTCAAGTGGTGCGCTGAGGGTTGCGGTTCGTGGCGTGGCGTGATGACCGGTGGGCGGGTGCCTCCGGTTCGGTGGGTGCGTGGGTGAAGACTTGGTCAGCCTGGGGCGGGGAAGTCTGGGATCTAGGGCCGGCCACCGAAGGTTTGGCGCAGGGCGGTCATGATGTCGAGGCCGTGTTTAGCGGCGGTGCTCAGGTAGCCGAGGATGGTATACCGATCCTGGGTGACGGTCTCGCTGGTCAGCCGGCCCGAGATGTTCTGCTGGATCTTCGCGGGGCGCAGTGCCCGTTCGGCGTCGTTCGAGGTGGGCGGGATCGTCGGGTCGGTCAGGAACCGCAGGACGTCGTCCTCGCGGGTGTGTAGCGTCTCGAGGAGCAGGCGGGCGGGGCGCTCACCGGGCCGGATTCCGTGGTCGGTGGTGTGGGCCAGGCCGACGAGTACACCTTGGCGGAACCGGCGGCGTAGTTCATCGAGCGGCACCGCCGGGCCGGTGGGCTGGCAGTGCCGGCAGTGCGCCGGGTCGTGTCCGTCACCGGTGGCAAGGGCGGTGTCGTGGCGGGTCGTGTTGGTGTGGTGGACCAGGCCGCGCAGCGCGTCGGCGATCTGGACTGGCCACGCCTGGTCCGGGTAGATGTGCTGGGTGCACAGCTGGTGGACGAGGCCGACGAAGACGACCGCGTCGGCCTCGTCCGGGTCGAGGCCGGGCTCGGTGTCGGCAGGGTCGGCGGTGAACAGTTCGTGGTCGTAGAGGTGGTAACGGATCGTGGACGACGACCGCGGCGGCGGCGAGCTCGGTGAGTACGGAGGCCCGGAACGTGGCCAGGTCGCGGTCACCGAGCAGGAACCCCGGGTGTACAGGTCGGTGCAGGCGACAAGCATGTGGCGTTCGGCTTTCTTCCGGCCCGGCCGGGGCAGGCGGGGCCCGACGCGCAGCGGGGTTTCGTCCATCACCACGACCACCGCCAGGGTGATCAGTGCCCGGATCCGCCGGTCGGCCTCGCCGAGGACCGTCGCGGCCCGGGTGGGCAGGCCGTGTACGAACCCGGCCGAGGGAGCCGCGCCGGTCAGCGCGGCGAGCAGCCCGGCGCAGCGGGCCACCGGCAGGTGATGGACGACCATCAGGTAGACACACCAGGCCGCGAGGTTCGGCCCGTAGCCGACCGGGCCGGGCCGCGGTGTGGACCTTCCCGCAGCGGCAGGCGACCGCGTGCTGGTCGTGCTCGGTGACCGTGACCGTGACCAGCGGGATCTCGGTCTGCTGGTAGCGGTCGACGATTCCCAGGTCGACCGCCTCGGCCAGCGCGGTCCCGCAGATGCACATGCCCTCGGGGAACCGGTCGACCGGCTCGTCCGGGGTGTCGGTGAACGCCAGATGCGAGCCCGCCGTGCCCTTCTGCCCGCCCGCGGGCCGCTTCTGGCTACCCCCGCCGCGGCGGTTGCTCTCCTTCGGTACCGGCCGGCCCGGCTCGCCGTCCTTCGACCGCGGCATCGATGAGTTCGCGTTGTTCCGGGAGAGCAGATGCTCCACCCGCGCTAACCGGGCCGCCAACTCCTCCTGAGCAGCGGTCAGCGCCTCGTTGACCGCTGTCAGCTTCGTGTCCGCCGCGATCAGCGCGGCGATCTGCCGTGCCTGCAGCCATACCAGCACAGCCAACGCCTCGGGCGACGGACCGTCCGGATCAGGCACGAACCGATCAAACCGGCCCCGGCCCCGGCCACACGCACCGACACGCCGACCAGCCAGGCAACACCGTGCCAACCCCGCCATCGGCACCCACCCGACCACGGTCATCACACATCGCCACCGCCACCGCCACCGCCACCGGCACCGGCACCGGCACCGGCAAATCAGTACCCTCCGCGAGGGTGCTGAATGATTACTCTGTGGTGCGCTCTCCGGCGAGAGATACCATGAGCACGGTGGCGGTTGTTCGGCTCTCCTTGTTGACGGCCGCCGTTGTAGGGGTTTTCATACGCCCCGTCCGGGTGCCGAAATGGGCGGCGCCGGTAACCGCCGCGGTACTGCTGCTTCTCGTCGGTGCCATGAGCACCGACGCCGCGCTCGAGGCCATCCGCCCACCAGTGGCGCCGCTGGCCTTTCTGCTGCTGGCCGTGCCGCTGGCGGTGATGCTGGACAGGCTTGGCTTCTTCGCGTCCGTTGCCGCGCTGGTGGAAACCGGCCCGAACGCGCGGCTGGGGCTGTGGGCACTTGCCGCGGCGGTCACGACCTTCCTCAACCTCGACGCGTCGGTGGTCCTGCTCACCCCGCTGTACATCCACACCGCGCGCCGGCATGGCTTCGACCCGACCATGCTGGCGGCGCAACCGGCGCTGCTGGCATGCCTGGCCTCCAGCGCGCTGCCGATCTCGAACCTCACCAACCTGATCGCCGCCGACGCCTACGGGCTCGGCGTCGCCGACTTCGCCCTGCGGCTCGGCCCGGCATCGCTGGTGGCAGTGGTGGTGGGCTGGCTCTTCTATCGGCGGGCCGGCACCGCCGCAGCCCCGCACAGCACGATCACCGATCCGGTGGACGGACGTGCCCTGCGGCTGGGCGCGCCGATCGTCATCTTCGTCGTGCTCGGCTTCACCGTCGGCGACCTCGTGCACATCCCCGCCTGGGCGGTAGCCGGTGCCGCCGACATCGCGCTGGTGGCCCTGACCCGGACGGTACGGGTCAGGGACGTCCCGTTCGGCGCGGCAGCGCTCGCCCTGAGCCTGGGGATCGTCGCGACCGCGGCATCCCCCCACCTGGGCCTCGGCTCCCTGTTCCGCGGCTCGGGAGCACTCGCGCAGGTCCAGGTCGCCGCGGTCGCCATTCTCGGCGCGAACACGATTAACAATCTCCCCGCGCTGCTCATCAGCCTGCCGGAGGTCGGCGGCCATACGGAGAAACTCTGGCCGCTGCTGTTCGGCGTGAATTTCGGGCCTGTTCTCGTTCTGCACGGCTCGCTCGCGGGCCTGCTCTGGCGTGACACGGCGGCCCGCCTCGGCGTCGAGGTGAGCGCGTGGCAGTACAGCAAGCTTGGTCTTCGGATCGGCTTGCCAGCGCTCCTGACCGGGCTGGCCGTCGTCGTCGGAACCGGCATCTTCCTCGACTAGTGAAAGCCGGAAGCAGCATGGTCACGCGCCTGTCCGCCGTATCGCCAGCCAGCTGGCACGGCTTTCACACACCCAGAACCGCAAGGAAGGTGAGCCAGTCGGTAACATCTGCGACACTGTGCTGACACCGTCATCGGGTGACCACACAATGCCAACAGCCACACAATGCCGACAGCCACGCAATGCCGACAGCCACGCAATCCCCGGAGCGCATCGAGGCAAAACCCCGCGGGCCCGAACCGGAGTCATCCATGCCGAGTCAGACGGCGTAGGACACATCGAGCAAAGGAAATCATGGTGTCGTCGCAGGCCTGCATCACCCTGGACGTCGTGCTCCTCCTGCCCGGCCGGGCGCGGGAACAAGCGGTCTCGTCGAGCAAAGCGCTGGCACACCGCATGGCGGCCAATGGCTATCCGTCCCACTTCCGCCTCGGCGAGCCCTACCCAGCCGCCGCTGGCGGCGTCTGTGAACCCCATGTGTCGCTGTTCATGCTCGCGGTCACGCCAGCGGAGATACCAGCCGTCGTCGACGCGGTACGCGGGGTCGCCCGCACGGTACCACCCTTGTGTGCCGTCGGAGATGAGTACCGGCACAACCCGCACGGGGCGCCGGAGATGTATTTCGCCCGCTCCCCCGCATGGACCTTCCTGCAACGCAGCGTGATCAAGGCGGTGGAACCGCTGCGCCGAGGGCGGTTGCGAGAGGTCGGCCCGGCCGGCGACAATCTACGCGCGGTGGTGGACGGCCGGCTCCCATCCCACCCGGCCGCCGTAGCCCAGCTCGCCCGTTACGGCTACGACGAGGTAGCCGATGCCGGCTGCGACCGGTTCAATCCCCATGTGACGCTCGCCTGGCCCGATGACCCGAACTCCCGGGTCGACCTGATGGAACTGCCGCCGGCACAGGTGTACTCCGGTGTCCTTACCGAGCTGGCGGTGTACGGCATGAGCCCGTACGGCACCTGTACGGTCGGCCACGCGACGTTCCCGCTGCACGCACCGGCTTCGCTGGCGGCGGCAGCCACGGGTGATGACCGTCCAGGAATCTTTGAGACCGCCGTTCGCGCGGGAAAAAACATGATCGCTCGCCCGCTGGCCACCTAACCGCTAACCGGTCCCGGAGCCCGGCGACAGCGCACACCTACCGGGTCGACGCACCCCCCGCCCCGTCCGCAGCCTTGACGCCCGCGAGCACCAGGGAACCGCCGATCGACGGAAACAGCCGCGCGAGGAACCGTACCGACATGCTCCGCTCGTCTCCGCCCACCACCACGTAGTTGGAGCGGAACCCGGTCAGCCGAAACCCACAGACGTGAAAAGTCCGCGCCAGTGACGAGTAGGTGAACGGGCGTATGTGCAGCTTCAGATACGGGTGGTGGGGGTCGATCTGCCGAGGGTTCCGCCCGAACAGGAAACGAACGCGGTCCTGCAGGGTGGCGAGATTCGGCGTGGTGACCACCAGCGCACCGCCGGGGGCCAGCACGCGCCAGCATTCCCGGAGAAACGCGACCGGGTCGAAGAGATGTTCGATGATCTCACCGGCGAAGACACCGTCCACACTGGCGGAGCGCAACGGCAGCGGGCGCGAGAGGTCGGCTCGCACCATCGGGATCTGCCAGGACGCCGCCTGGCCGGGCAGGTGGGCGTCCATATCCACCATGACGGTGTGGGCGCCACGCCGACGCAGCTCTTCGCTCACGGCTCGCGCCCCGGCACCCAGATCGACGATCAGGGGCCGGACGGCCCGGCGCCGCGTCTCCCGCGTCAGCAGGTCCACGGCATCCGCCACCCGGCGTGCATGGTAAGCGGTAGCGAGATACTCGGCGACCCGCGTTCCGTCCGCGTAGGAACGTAGGTTCGCGGCGAGGATCGGGTCCATCCCTCTCCCGGGTGCTCCTGGTCAGTAAGCGCCCTCACGGCGTACGACAGCGAACAGCGTCCGCCAGAGAATCACGAAGTCCATGGCCAGCGACCAGTTCTCGACATAACGCAGGTCGAGGCGGATCGACTCGTCCCACTCAAGATCAGAACGACCGCTGATCTGCCACAGCCCGGTGAGGCCCGGTTTGACCATCAACCGGCGATGCACGTCGCCCTCGTACTTCGCCACCTCCGACGGCAGCGGCGGCCGCGGGCCGACCAGCGACATACTTCCGTTCAGGACGTTGAACAGCTGGGGCAGCTCGTCCAGCGACCACTTACGCAGGAAGCGCCCGACCGGAGTCACCCGCGGATCATTACGTATCTTGAACAGCAGTCCCTCGGAACGCTCGTTCTCCGCGCGAAGCTCTTCCAGGCGCGCTTCGGCATCGACGTACATCGAGCGGAACTTGTACATCCGGAACGTGTCGCCACCGCGACCGACCCTGGTCTGCTTGAAGATTGCCGGGCCTCGGCTGTTCAGCCGGACGGCGATCGCTATCCCTAACAGCAACGGCGCGAAAATCATGACTGCCCCCAGCGCGAGGAGGCGGTCGACCAGCGCCTTCAAGACCCGCCGGGCACCGGTGAGTTCTGGTTCCTCAATATGGAGGAGCGGTAGTCCAGCCACCGGGCGGATCGAGATACGGGGGCCGGTGACGTCAGTAAGCGCGGAACTCACCAGCACGTCGACGTCGCTGCCCTCGAGCGCCCACATGACCTGTCGAAGCATGTCGCTGTCCATCTGCGGACAGATGGCGACGGTTGTCGCCCTGGTCGCCTGGATCGCGGTGTGAAGGCTGTGCAGCGTCCCGACGATGGGAACCCCGAGCAGGTCGAAGCCGCTTCGTTCCGGCAGGTCGTGACTGTGGCGGCCCGGTGACCGGTCAAGGCAGACCCCGACCACCGACCATCCGGACGTCGGGTCACGGTGGGCCAGGCGGACGAGCGTCGCTGCGGATTCACCAGCACCGACAACCAGCACCCTGTGCAGACAGCGACGATTACGTCGCATGTGGTGAAGAATGGCGCGCCCACCGGTCCGACCGACAAGCGACAGGATGGTGGCGGCGGGAAACGCAATAAGAATATAGCTTCGAGCAATCTCCAGCTTTGTCGCGTAGGAAATCACCGCGACGCACGCGGTGACCCGGGCCGCCGCGTTCACAACCCGCTTGAACTCCTCCGAGCCACCACCGAGGAAACGTCCCTCATAGGCACGCCCGAATGCCATGGACAACGTCCAGGCCAGCGGCAGCACGCCGCTCATCAGGATGTACGGCCACGAGGACTGGACCGGATTGTCGCCGAAACGCACAAAAAACGCCATAACCGCGGCGAGTACGCAGCCTAAAAAGTCGAACACAACGAGAAGGCGGACGTACCTGCGCTCCCAGGCAACCTGAGCACGGTAGCCCACCCGTTCCATGGCACCCGTAGCCGCGGAGTCCGGGACCGCGGGCCGGCGCCGACGAGGCTGCCTGGCGCCCTGCGGCATGTCACCGAAGTCGGGATCAGCCTGATCCCAGACGTCGAAACCGCGGACAAGAGGCGCCAATCCGGCCCCTGTCGATGCCCGAGCGTCATCGGGCATTGTCTCCGTCACTGCCAGCCCCCCAGGACTCGGACAAATTCTGACTGTTTGCAATCATAGGACCCCGATCCGCTCAATCAGGGAGCCCGTCAGCGGTACTCCGTCACGACCGGGTGGATGTACCCGCTCGCATCGTCGTGGCCACCGCGAACCAGCACCGATCGCCCCGGGAGCGGCCCCCGCCACAGCCGCCCAGGCTCCGTCGAACACCGTGACGGGCGGGTCGGATATCTGAACTCGATCTCCGGCAGCGCGTGCTCCGTTCCCCGGTACGGCATGGACGCGATCGCGCGGCAGGTCCGACAGGCCGCGGCAGAACCGATCGCGGTGAGCCAGAAACCCACCCGTTCCAGCAGATCGGTAAACCGAGCCGCCGCGTTCCGGCCGCCGTTGTCAGATCCTACGGGAACCGCGAAAGACATGTCGGGCCAACCGTACTGGATTACCACGCGGAAAACCGTACCAATACCACTCGAGAAGCAATCCAGCGGCCCCCTTGAGGTTACCGGGGGCGGTCGACGAGGTGACGAGCGCTGAACATCCACGAACTTACGGTGACCAATGGTAGCAGAGAATCACAGCCAACCGCGATCGGTAGCCAAGTTACGCGCCGTAATTGCAGCATAATATGCAGTTTACCCGAAAGGTCTCCCCGCCGACGGATCGGAACGTGACCCGCCCAGCGGAAGAACGGGTACAAAGTAGCAAAGATCATCATTCCGCCGACGGGAGTCTCCACCGCGGCACGGGCTCTACGGCAGCGCCGCGACGAGATCCGCGACCGGCTTGCGGACACCGGTGAAGAACGGTGTCTCCAACCGGGTGTGTGCCCGTGCCCGGCTGCCGCGCAGGTGCCGAAGGCAGTCGACGATCCGGTGCAGCTCGTCCGCCTCGAAGGCCAACAACCACTCGTAGTCACCGAGGCCGAAGGCAGCCACCGTGTTCGCCCGGACATCAGCGAACTCCCGGCCCATGATCCCGTGTTCGGCGAGCATACCCCGACGTTCGTAGTCCGGCAGCAGATACCACTCCAGCGACCTGTTAAACGGATAAACGCATACGTAGGGCCGGGGATCCTCGCGCCGGACGTAGGCGGGAACATGGTTGCGGTTGAACTCGGCCGGCCGGTGCAGGCCGACCCCGGACCACACCGCGGTCATGCTCCGCCCCAGCGCGCTCTGACGGAACCGCTGGTAGGTCTCCTGCAACAGATCCGGATCCGGGCTCGTCCACCACAGCAGGAGGTCGGCGTCCGCGCGGTAGCCGCTGAGGTCATAGACACCGCGGGTGTAGACGTCCTTGGCCAAGGCCCCGGCGAGCAGGCCTTCCACCTCCGCAATCACGGCGCCGCGGTCCGCGGGCAGCGGGTCCCGCGCCGCAAAGACCGACCAGGAGGTGTAAAGAAGCTCGGCGTTAAGATCGCGTGCGGATGGCGCGTCCGTACGTGCGGCAGTCTCCGTGCTGGTCTGCGCGGAGCCTCCGGCCGTACGGAAAGAATCATGATTATTCGGCTGGCGGCCACTCGAGGTCTCGGACATGGCCCAATTGTCGCCCAGCCGGAGCCGCCTGACCCGGTGGTACCCGGCACCGTGTCAGTGCCACCCGCTGGGTCTCACCGCCCGGCGTGGCCCGCCCGCACAGCGTCGTCAGCGCGCAGCACCGCTTCCGCCGCGGCCTCGCCAGAGCGGATACACGCCGGGATGCCGACCCCGTCGTAACCGGCGCCGGCCAGCGCGATGCCGGCGGGCAGCGCCCGGCGCGCAGCCGCGGCCCGGTCCAGATGACCAGGCAGATACTGCGGGAGCGCGTCAGGCCAACGGGTCACCCGGCTGGCCGCCGGGCGACCCGTCAACCCGGTCGTGCTGGCGAGCTCGGCCGCGACCACACCGGCAAGCTCGACATCAGCACGCTCCAGGTCGCGTGCATCACCGGCGCGCCCGACGCTGGCCCGCACGATCGTGGCATCCGTACCGGCCGACAGCTGCGGCCACTTCGCGGACATGAACGTGGCCGCCTTGACGACCCCACCCTCACGCGGCGGCACCAGATAACCGCTGCCGGGCGGTAGCCGCGCCGCACGGTAGAGAAAAGTGATCAGTGCTACCGACGCGTAAGGGACAGCGGCCAACGGTGCGGCGGCGTGCGGAGCCACCCGGGCCAGCAGCGTGCGGGCCACCGGCACGGGTACAGCGATGATCACCGCGTCGGCGTCGATGTCCCACTCGCCCGGCGCGCCGGCACCAACGACGGTGATCCGCCAACCGGCGGTTGTCCGGCTCACCGCGCGAACCGTCGTGCCCAGCAGGATCTTTGCCGCGCTGGCATCGGCAACGGCCGCGGCGAGCCGTCCGAGGCCGCCGCGGACCGAGGCGAACACCGGCGCGCCCGTGGGGTCCGCGGGCGCGGTGCGCGCCCGCACCCGGTGCGCTCCGAGCAGCAGCGAGCGCTCCTCGGACATTATCGAGGTTAGCTGCGGGACCGTGGCACGCAGCGACATGGCATCGGCCCGTCCCGCGTACACCCCGCCGAGCAGCGGGTCGACGAGCCGCTCGACGATCTCGCGGCCGACCCGGGCACCCACATAGCCACCGACGGTGGGGTCATCCGGCAGGGCTGTCCGCGGCAGCACCAGGTCGGCGGTCGCACGGATCAGACCGGCCGGTGAGAGTACCCGCGAGCGGATCAGGCCGATCGCGTCGGTCGGCACGCCGAGCAGGGTCCGCGGCGGCAACGGCCGCAGCCGGCCGGAGATCAGCAACGACGCTGCCGTGGTCGCCGGATGGACGATGTCGTGGCCCAGCCCCACATGACGGGCGAGACGCACGGCGTCCGGAACACGGGCGAGGAACGACTCCGCGCCCTCCTCGATGGGAAGCCCCTCGAACGGGGTCGTCCGCAGCTTGCCTCCGACACGGTCACCGGACTCGACCACGGTGATCTCGGCCCGGCCCCGCAGCGCATGCGCCGCGGCCAGCCCCGCGATGCCCGCTCCGACCACGACGACCCGCATGCGGACCCGCTCCTCCCGATCGCGGCCGCCAGCCCGGTGCGGCCGCCGCGAGTCCAGTCTCCCTCCGTGCCCGGCGACCGGTTCAGGCCGCCCCGAGAATGTGCGGTATCAGCACGTGCCGGCGGCCGACCACAGCGCCCGGGGTCCCCGGATGGTGGCAGAGCCACCCCACAGTCAGCTCCGCTGCCATTGCTGATTCGCAAAGCGGATCAGCAAACCCCAAACAACGGCCCACCACAGCGCCCGGGGTCCCCGGATGGTGGCGGAGCCACTATCCGGGGGAGGCCGCATGAACCAGGTCCACGATGTGGGCGAGCACGCCGGGATCGGTCTCGGGCAGCACTCCGTGCCCAAGATTGAACACATGGCCGCCGGCCTTGCCACCGCGGACGCACACGTCGTGGACCTTGTCCGCCAGTACGTCCGCCGGCGCGAAGACGGCAGCCGGGTCGAGGTTGCCCTGGACCGCGCGCACCGGGCCGATCCGCCGGGCGGCCTCGTCCAGCGGGACCCGCCAGTCCACCCCGACGACATCCGCGCCGGCCTCCGCCATGGCGCCGAGCAGTTCGCCGGTGTTCACCCCGAAGTGGATGCGCGGGACGCCGGAATCGGCGAATGCGCCAAGCACGCGCTCGCTGTGCGGAAGCACATAACGGCGGTAGTCGGCCTCGTCCAGTACACCGGCCCACGAGTCGAACAGCTGGATGGCGCTGACGCCCGCCTCAACCTGGACCCGCAGGTAGCCGATGGCGATGTCGGCGAGCCGGCCCAGCAGCTCGTGCCACAGCCGTGGCTCGGTGTACATGAGCTGCTTGGTGCGGGCATACGTCCGGCTGGGACCGCCCTCGACCAGGTAACTGGCAAGGGTGAACGGCGCGCCGGAGAACCCGATCAGCGGGATCGGCCCGAGCTCGCCGACGAGCGTGCGGACGGCGTCGGCCACATACGGCACGTCATCGCCGGTGACTGGCCGCAGCCTGCTCAGCGCCGCTCGGTCACGGATCGGATCCGCAACGACCGGGCCGACACCGGCGACGATGTCGATGTTCATACCAATCGCGACAAGCGGCAGGACGATGTCGGAGAACAGGATCGCGGCGTCTGTGCGGAAACGCCGCACCGGTTGCAGAGTGATCTCGGTCACCATGGCTGGATCACGACAGGAGTCGAGCATGGCGGTGTTGGCCCGCAGCCGGCGATACTCCGGCAGCGCGCGGCCGGCCTGCCGCATGAACCACACCGGCGTGCGCTCGGTGGGCTCGCCTCGACACGCCCGCAAGAACAGCGCATCGCGCGGTTCGGGCTCTCCAACAGACGCGCCCGAGGTTTCACCCCCGGGCACCGCTACGCAATACATGGACTCGATGGTTGCATGCCGGACGCGCCCGCTGCGCAGACGGCGACCTCAATCGCCGCGACATCGGTCACGCCCCACCAGGGGGGACGAAGCTCTCACGAAGAGTAATGGAAAATGAAGCCCGCGACAACGGCCGTGGCAGGCCTCCCGGTCTCGACTATCTTCGACGTGACGTAGAAAGATGTAGCAGACTGTGAACCGACCTGACGTAGCGGACATCCGCCCGCGACCGCTCCCCAGCGGATCCGCACGGGGGGGTTACGCCGCGATGGGCACTGACAGGCACCGTGGAGGCCAGGACATGCCAACTGCCGACAGCCCCCGCGGCGAAGAGGGCGACGCGCGGATGCTCGCACCCGCGCGGGTTCTCTCGGTCGCCGAGGCGACGTCCTTCCTCTTCCTGCTGGTCGCGACCGCGCTCAAGTACGGCACCGGCCACCCCGGCGGGGTCCGGGTACTCGGCCCGATCCACGGCGGGCTCTTCCTCGCCTACTGCGCGATAATGATCGCCGTCGCCCGCGACCACCGCTGGCCGGTGTCGAAGACGCTGTTGGCGCTCGGCGCCGCCGTCCTGCCCATCGCCCCCTATGTGGTGGAACGCCGCTGGCTGCGCCCACCCGCAGCCGGCCGCGTACGGACGCCCGCGGACAGCTCGGCCACGCCCGCACCGACCAGCACGCCCTAGGAACGACCGCAATCCACCATTTTCACTAAAAGTATCCACCTGAACACACTTGAACATACACGACACGCCGAGCCCGAATACATGGCTCTGAGGCTGGTCCGTGCCACCGTCAGGGACGGTCCGAATGGGACGAGAGGGTCCGTGATGTCCACGCGTGCCCTCCTGACGGGACGTGCCCTAGGAGTGGTGTTCGGGTGGAACAGGCCCATACGTGCGCTGACGGGCTGACCCAGCGGGTGTGCCCCGAGTGCGGCGACACGCGCGATTTCGAGCAGCCACCATGTGTGGACGGACACGGGATGGACTGTCCTGAACGCGCGTGCGTCGACTGCGGAACAGCGCTGTTCGTCGACCCGCGACAGATCGTCGCCAGGCCGGAGCGGACATCCGCGCGAGCGCCGCGCCGGTTCACCGGCCAGCCGACCCGGCACCGGTCGCGCCATGTCGTCTGACCGGCCGGCCGGCTCTGGCGGGCCCTGGCGTGTCCGGGCCGGTCGCCCGGTCGCCCGGTCGCTGTCGCGCGCGTACGGACGGGACGTCCTAACGTGACGTCCATGGGCGCATCGCTGTCTCCGGAGGGCGCGCCGCCGGTCTTCGTGGCCGCCACGTCCGCGCTACGGGACGCGCTGGGGCGGGCTCCGGCAGAGATCACCCTGCATGAGATCCAGGCGCCCGCCAGACTCGCGCCGTATGCGTTCGCCATCGCCGGTGGCCTGTCCCGTGACGACGACGAAGCGGCCTCCGGACGATTGATCCTCCTTCTCGATCCGGCTGGGCACAGCGCGTGGGAGGGCACCGCGAGGTTCGTCTGCTATGCCCGAGCGGCCGTCGACACAGAGATCGCGATAGACCCGTGTCTGCCCGAAGTCGCCTGGTCGTGGCTGTGCGAGGCGCTGGAGGCGAATCATGCCGCATACCGTGCGCTGGGCGGCACCGTGACCATCACGAACTCGCGGCGGTTCGGTGTTCTCGCGGCGGACGGTCACAGCTCGGACGTGGAACTGCGCTGCTCATGGTCACCGGACTGGGCCGAGACGACCGGTGCCGCTGGCCGCCGTGGCTGGCGGCCAGCGGAGGCCGTGGCCCAGCTGCACGCCTTCGCGGACCTGCTCACCGCCATGGCCGGCCTGCCACCGCGGGTCTGCGGAGTCGTGCCCCTGCCATCCCGCCGCGGCTGAGCAGTCCCCGCGAGCCCAGCCGAACTTAGTGGTCGCCGCCGGAAGTTCGTCCAGGGTCTGCCGGCGCCAGGCGGCGCCTCGCGTCATCGCTCCCCGCATATCGCTTCGCGATGCACGGGTACCCCGGCTCGTCGGCCCAGGTAGAACACC
>NZ_CAKJTM010000002.1:169904-173895 GCF_917627345.1 Protofrankia sp. CiP3
GAGCGACCGGCAATAGGGACGCGGCGTCGCGGGTGGGGCACGCACCTCGCCGCGTTGTCGTCAGCCGGCGCCCAGCATCAGGGCGCCTTCCTCCGCCGCCTTGCCGGACCGGGCGCGGATGAGCCGCTCGCTGAGCGAACGCCCTATCCTCGGGCGCTCTTATGATCATGACAGTTATCTTTGTCACTCTTCCCATGGCGCATCCAAGAACTCTCCGTACTTATATGGATACTAACAGTAAAATTAATCACTCAACCCGACGCCGATCACGAACCCACGCCGATTTAGTCGGGCCGCGTCCGCCCGAGCGCCCTGCTCATCGCCTGCTTCGGACGTACGATCGCCGATCGTGACGTCGACGGTTCCGGATTCATCGCACCAGCAAAACCAAGATCCCGGTGGCGGCGCGGAGCACGCTCGGCCGCTCTTGGAGCCGTCCGAAGGCATCCCCCCCGTCATCGTCGACGAGGCGTCGCTACATGCGGCCGCGGCACGGCTGGCCGCCGGGAACGGCCCGGTGGCCTTCGACGCCGAGCGGGCATCGGGGTATCGCTACAGCCAGCGGGCCTATCTGGTCCAGATCCGCCGCCGCGGATCCGGCACCCACCTCATCGACCCCGTCGCGCTGCCCGACCTCGTCCGCATCCAGGAGGCCGTCGGTGACGCCGAGTGGGTGCTGCACGCCGCCAGCCAGGACCTGCCCTGCCTGGCCGAGCTCGGTCTGCGTCCGGGCACGCTGTTCGACACCGAGCTTGCCGGCCGGCTGCTCGGTTACGAGCGGGTGGGACTGGGGATCATGGTCGAAAAAGTGCTGGGTTTTTCCCTCGAGAAGGGACACTCAGCGGCCGACTGGTCGACCCGGCCGTTACCAGAACCGTGGCTGCGCTATGCCGCGCTCGACGTCGAACTTCTCATCGAGCTGCGCGACGCGCTGCACGGCGAGCTTGCGGCCCAGGACAAACTGCGGTTCGCCCGCGAGGAGTTCGCCGCGATCGCCGCGGCTCCCCCCCGTGAGCCACGACCGGAGCTGTGGCGGCGCACCAGTGGGATCCACCGGGTTCGCAACCGTCGCCAGCTCGCCGCGGTCCGTTCGATGTGGACGACCCGGGACCGGATCGCCCGCGAACGGGACATCGCTCCCGGCCGGGTGCTGCCAGACAGCGCGATCATTGACGCGGTCCTCAACAACCCCGCCGACGTCGAGGCCCTGACCCGGCTACCGATCTTCTCCGGCCCACGGCTGCGCCGCAACGCGCGGACCTGGCTCACCGCGCTGCGGGAAGCCGCCAGCCTGCCCGAGGACACCCTGCCACCGGCGGTCGCGCCCGGAGGTGACGGGCTACCGCCGCCGAACCGCTGGGCCGATCGTGATCCGGTGGCGGCAGCCCGGCTCGTCCGGGTACGCGCCCAGCTGGGCGCCATCGCCGCCGAGCGGAGCATGCCGGTGGAGAACCTGTTGGAACCGGCCCTTGCCCGCCGGCTCGCCTGGTCACCACCGGCAGCACCCGCATCGGTCGAGATCGTCGCGGAGCTGCTGCGCAAGGGCGGCGCCCGGCCATGGCAGGTGGAGCTCACCGCCAGCCCGATCGCGAGCTGCCTGTCGGCACCGCCAGCACCGCCAGCACCGCCAGCACCGCCAGCACCGCCAGCACCGCCAGAGCGGCTTGACGAGCCTGCGCTGCGGCGGGACCCGGCCGCATCGGCCGACGGCGGCACCGGATAGGGCAGCGGCACCGGATGGGACGCGGCAGGCACAGGGCCCCGCTTCGCGGTCAACTCGGCGGAGCGGGGTACGGGGTTACCCATGAGTAACAGAGTGCCGTAGGCTTCGATGTGCCGGCAACCACGTCGGCACCGGCTTTGTCCGGGTCTCGCGCAGAGCCGAAGACGGTGCGATCGCTTTTCACGATCATTTCTTGACACCGCCGGAGGCCGAAGTCGCCGCAATGCTGTCAGGAGGCACAGGTGTTCCTAGCTGCCAGGGACTCCGTCCGCGACGTCGTGTTCGTCGACGGTGTCCGCACCCCCTTCGGCAAGGCAAAGGGGGTCTATGCTGAGACACGCTCGGATGATCTGATCGTCAGGGTCATCCGTGAACTGCTGCGACGCAATCCGTCGCTGCCGGCCGAACGGATCGACGAAGTGGCGATCGCGGCCACCACGCAGATCGGTGACCAGGGCCTGACCATCGGCCGGACCGCGGGCATCCTGTCCGGTCTGCCGCGGTCCGTGCCTGGTTACGCCATCGACCGCATGTGTGCCGGGGCGGTCACGGCGGTCACGACCACCGCGTCGGCCATCGCTGTCGGCGCCTACGACGTCGCGATCGCGGGCGGTGTCGAGCACATGGGCCGCCACCCGATGGGCGAAGCTGTCGACCCCAACCCCCGTTTCGTCTCCGAACAACTGGTCGACCTATCCGCGCTGGTCATGGGGCAGACCGCGGAGAACGTCCACGACCGCTACCCGAAGATCACAAAAGCGCGGGCGGACGCGTACGCGCTCGCGTCCCAGCAGAAGGTGGCCAAGGCATACGCGAACGGCTGGATCCAGCCTGATCTGGTCCCGGTCGCGGGCCGGCACGCCGAAAGCGGCTGGGAGCTGGTGACGGCGGACGAACCACCCCGCCCGGACACCACGGTGGCGGGGCTCGCCGGTCTGAAGACCCCGTTCCGCCCCCACGGCCGGGTGACCGCGGGGAACTCGGCCGGCATCAACGACGGCGCGACCGGATGCGTGCTCGCCGCCGCGGATGTCGCCGAGGAACTCGGCCTCACGGCGAAGATGTCGCTGGTCGGTTTCGGCTTCGCCGGAGTCGAGCCCCACGTGATGGGGATCGGGCCGATCCCGTCCACCCAGAAGGCCCTGGCCCGCACCGGCCTGTCCATCGACGACATCGGCCTGTTCGAGCTGAACGAGGCCTTCGCTGTCCAGGTGCTGGCCTTCCTCGACCACTTCGGCATCTCCGATGACGACCCGCGGGTGAATCCCTACGGCGGCGCGATCGCCCTGGGACATCCGCTGGCGGCCAGCGGCGTGCGGCTGATGACCCAGCTCGCCCGCCAGTTCGCCGAGCATCCAGAGGTCCGTTACGGGCTCACCGCCATGTGCGTGGGCCTCGGCATGGGCGCGACGACCATCTGGGCGAACCCGCACTTCGACGCCGCCGCGAGTGCCTCGGAAGCGACTGACCGGACAGGAGAGGCAGCATGACCTCGACCGGAATGCCGGCCCTGGAGTATCCGGGCGAAGTGGTGACGCAGGCTCACGTCCGCTACGTGACGCTGCCTGACGTGGCCGGGCCGATCGCGCTCATCACCCTGGACAACGGCCTGGACCACACCCGGCCGTCGACCTTCGGCCCCGCCGGGCTACGCAACCTGCTCGCCGCCATGGACGAGATCGAGACGCACGCCCCGGCTGTGGCGGCCATCGCCATCACCGGTAAGCCGTTCGTCTTCAGCGTCGGCGCCGACCTGTCCTTCCGGGCCTCCTTCACCGATCCGCAGGCTGTCCGGCCCGCCATCCACGCGTTCAGCGAACTCGGGCACGCGGCGATGCGCCGGATCGGTGCGGGCCGTTTGCACGGCCGCAAAGTGCCCACCTTCGCGCTGGTCAACGGTGCGGCGCTGGGCGGCGGCCTGGAACTGGCACTGCACTGCGACTATCGGGCCGTGTCCTCAGCGGTCCGGACGCTCGCCCTGCCCGAGGTCTTCCTCGGGCTGGTACCGGGGTGGGGCGGAACCCAGCTGCTACCGAATCTGGTCGGCGCGGACGCCGCGGTCACCATCGCCGTCGCGAACCCGCTGAGCCAGAACAGGATGCTCAGTGCCGGTCAGGCGGTCGAGCTCGGCCTCGCGGACGTCCTGCTGGAACCGGCGGACTTTCTGGAGGAGGCACTGCGTTGGGCCGGCCGGGTCATCCGCGATGAGATCGACCCGGCGGCCGCGCGGACGCCGGTGCGGCGCGGCCAGGCCTGGGCGGACGCGGT
>NZ_CAKJTM010000002.1:174029-178041 GCF_917627345.1 Protofrankia sp. CiP3
CACCCGCGGCATACCGTGCGCTGAAACTGATCGAGCTCGCCGAGACCGCCGACCTCGACTCCGGTCTCGCGGCCGAGGCTGACGCGCTCGCCGACGTCGCGGTCACCGAGGAGCTGGTCGCCAGCCTCTACGCCTTCGACCTGGTGCAGAAGCGGGCGAAGCGCCCGGTCGGCGGTCCGGACAAGGCGCTGGCACGCCCGGTCACCAAGGTCGGTGTGGTTGGCGCCGGCCTGATGGCGAGCCAGCTCGCGGCGTTGTTCGCCCAGCGTCTGGAGGTCCCGGTCGTCCTGACCGACATCGACCAGACCCGCCTCGACGCCGGTGTGGCCGCCGTCCACGCCGAGATCGACAACCTGCTGGCCAAGAAGAAGCTCTCCCCGGACAGGGCGTCCCGGCTGAAGGCAAGCGTGACCGGCTCGCTGACCAAGGATGTGTTCGCCGATGCCGACCTCGTCATCGAAGCCGTGTTCGAAGATCTCGCGGTCAAGCGGAAGGTGCTGGCCGAGCTGGAGGCGGTTGTCAGCCCGACGGCCCTGCTGCTGACCAACACCTCGGCGCTGTCGATCAGCGCGATGGCCGCGGAGCTGACGCATCCGGAGCGGGTAGCCGGGCTGCACTTCTTCAACCCGGTGGCGGTGCTGCCGTTGGTCGAGGTGGTACGAGGCAGGCAGACCGATGACGCGGCGATCGCGACCACCCTCGCGGTCGTGAAGAAGATCAAGAAGAACGCGGTACTCACCACCGACACGCCGGCTTTCGCCCTCAACCGCCTGCTCGTCCGGTTCATGGACGAAGTGCTCGGCGCGATCGAGAACGGTACCCCCCCGGCCGAGGCCGACCAGGCACCGGAACCCCTCGGCCTGCCGATGTCCCCGCTGGCATTGCTCGAGCTGGTCGGCCCGCCGATAGTCCTCCACGTCGCCGAGACCCTCCACGCCGCCTATCCCGACCGCTTCGGCAAGCCCGAGGGCCTTGCCCGGCTGGTCGCCGCCGGCCGGGCCGATGTCCACGCGGAGACGGGAGACCCACGGAAGATCGACCAGCAGGCCGCTGAGCTCCTGCGGGTCCAGGCCGGCGGTGACACCCCGGTACTGACCGGTGAGCAGGTGCGGGAGGCGGCGCTGGCCGCACTCGCCGAGGAGATCCGCATCCTTCTCGACGACGGCGTCGTCGCCGAAGCCGCCGATGTGGACCTGTCCCTGATCCTCGGTGCCGGGTGGCCGTTCCACCTCGGTGGCATCACGCCCTACCTGGATCGCACCGGTATCAGCGAGAAGGTCACCGGCCGTCGTTTCAACTCACCGGGCGTCGCAACCATTTCCTAGTGCCGGCGGGAGTTTCCCGAGACCGCCGGGCCCGCGACAAGAACCACTATCGTGTGCCCGGCGGCCGAGGCCTGCGCAAAGCCGCCGGACGCACGGGACGTAGCTGTTCACACGGGACAACAATTTCAGGAAGACCGCTTCCCGCCGCTCGGGCGCCAGCCGATTCAGCCCGACGTGGGCGCCACCATGCAATACGGCAGAGCGCGTGTCACGCCCCGGCACCCCGTACAATGAGCATAATGTGACGCACTCGCAGTGTCTACGCCCGAAGATATTTACAAGCTCCCGCAATAGCGGAATGGCAGCAAAATGTTTTGGCTTGGCAGATGGATCAACGGAAGTCGTGAAACACGATCCTTGATGGATCGCAAAATTGCGGCGTGGCCGGTCATTTTCAAGTGTCGGCAACCCGAGTTCTCTAAATCATAAGACCCCTGGCGACTAAAGACCACAAGCCCGCCCCTACGTCGTTGGAGGAGCGGGCTTGTTTGGGGAAGTGTCGTGGAGTATGTGCGCGAAAGGCTGGGCCAGTCGTTCATACAGTCACCCCCTCTGTAAGGGATGGGAACACGGCTGGCTGACTTCCGGGGCCGCCGCCGGCCATGATAGATGCCCAATTACGCGCCACGCTCACGCAGCACAGGGACCGCGTATGAGGTTCCGGGTCTGCGGAGAGGAAGGCGATCGTTCCTCTCCCCGCTGGCAATTTGCAAATGTCCGCCCGCCTGGAAGATTTCAAGAGTGATGGCCCGGCGGACACCGGATGCTCTCGACATGGCGTCCAGGTTCGGAACGATGACGTAGACGCCCTCGCCTTCATTGACGAGCGTTAGCACCGTCATGAGCGCCGGGCGGCCACTCACTTGGGCGAGCGGGATATTACGGTCAACATATGTTTCTTCGAGACTGAGACCTTCGGTGATGGCATGCAGCGTCACCGTATTTTGAAGGCGGCCAATTTCGGCTTCGTCTTCACCCTCAACGCTGATGTAGCCGTAGGCCGCCGGCTTCGTGCTCATCGCTCTGCCCTCTCGTCTGCCTCCTGCGGGCTGGTGGGCTCCCGTCGCCCGGGGCCGTACCTCGCAGGCAGCGGGAGCCTGGGACGAATCGTGGTGTAGTTGCCACGTTGCGCACAGATGCCAATGGGGTCACCTCGCCGCGAGGTGACCCCAGGAGCACCACCAACCCCGGCCGCAGGCGGCCGAGTTTCTATGAAGCGTTAGGCAGTATTACCCAGTGCGCCCCTCCCACCACGGAAGTCGGTACTCTTGGCCTATGGCTGAAAGCCTTGGTGAACGGGTCGCAGAGCTACGGGTCCGGGCTGTCCTCACCCAAGATGAGTTTGCGGAGCGCGCCGGCGTCAGTCTCACCACGGTCCGGAAGTTGGAACGGGGTGCCCGGGATGCGGTCAGCCTTCCTACCCTCCATTCGTTTGCCCGCGTGCTGGGCGTCACCACCTCCGATCTTCTGTCCTACGGTGGCCCTCTTGACCGGGATGACAACGGCGACACCGCAGACCTGGCGGCGCTGCGCCGGGTGCTGGTGCCGGTGCCGGTCAGCCCTCCTGGGGGCGACGCGCCAAACATTGGGGATGTCAGGCAAGGGCTTATCGAGCTAACCCGGATGTACCAGGCGAACAGGTACAAAGATGCGTTGGCACTTGCGCCCGGACTTCTGATCGCGGCGGATGCCGCCACGGGTGCGGCCACGGGAGACTTTGCCGTCGTCGGGCAACGGCTGGCGGCTCGCAGTTACCTCATGGCGTCACTGGTTCTCCTGCAATTCCGACGGGAGGATTTGTCAATCACCGCGGCGGAACGCGCAATCCGGGCGGCCGAGGGTGCCGGGGATGAACTGCTTCGGGCGAGTGCCGCCGATAACATCGCCTGGAACTTTACCCGTCAGGCACGGTTGGACGATGCCGAGGATACGGCGCTTTTCATGGCAGAGGCCATTGAACCCCATGGCGAGGTTACAGAAATCCACCTCGCCCAATACGGCCGATTGCTCACCCGCGCCAGTTCGTCGGCAGCCCGCAATAACCGACCGGCGGCCAGTTCTGGGTATCTAGCTACGGCCAAAGAGGTTGCCGGGCGGCTCCGCAACGATTACATGACGGTGAGCAGCTTTTGGGCTGCTTTCGGCCCCACGACCGTTGACACCATCGAGGTTGAAAACGCGATGGTCATGGGTGAGGCGGACCGGGCGCTGTTCCTCGCACGCAGGGTGCGCCGGGGCAAAGCAATCCGGGAAACCACGTGGCAGCGGTATTTGCTCACGGTGGCGGAGGCGCAGCTTGCCACCAAGGGCTACGCCGGAGCGGCAAAAACGCTGGCCGGTGTCCACCAGGTTGCGCCGGAGTGGTTCGTTTCGCAACGGCTTGCCCGGCGGCTCATACACGCTTTGCAAGACGCCACGTCGGTGCGGTGGGCGCGCGCCAACAGCCTCGACGTGCTGGCCCAGGCCATCAAATGATTTCCCCGGATGCATGCGGTTCAAATGGGCGAGGGCACAGAGACGTCGACGGTGCTGGGCCCGTGGTGCCGGTGTTACGTTGAGAGGGGCAGGGCTGTAGATTAGGAGGGGCGATTAGGTACGCGCGCGGTGCCCCGCACTCCCTTGCCTTTTCCAGTGCTGCGTCAGGCACGACCTTCCGGAACTCCGTCGGCGTGACTCGGTCGCCACCC
>NZ_CAKJTM010000003.1:0-26695 GCF_917627345.1 Protofrankia sp. CiP3
GGGGAGCCGCGAGCCGGACAGTCCTATCCTCGGGCGCTCTAAGTGCACGTTCACGGCTGTGGGCGCGGCTGCGACCGCTGGCGCGGGACGCCGGTGTTGTCGGCGCATCCGGGCTGCTCTTCGTGGTATTGATTCCGGACGGACTAGGCTGGTTACGTTCAGCGGCTACGCCTGCCGCTGGACTCACCCTGTACGCACCGACTGTCGGCCTCGCCGACGCTCTCACAAAACTGAACAACATCACCAGCATGAAGATCAATTTTGCCCAGGCGCTGAACCTGACCCGAACCGCCGGCATCGTGCTCACCGCTGGGGTGATGCTGCGGCTGCTGGCGACCATCCGCGGGCGGGACCTCACCGCCACTGTCGGCTGGGGCCTGCTGACGCTGGCGATTCTCGGCCCCGTCCTCTACCCGTGGTACCTGGCCTGGGGGCTCATACCACTCGCGATGGCCGCTGACCGGGCCCGCGCCAGCGCGCTCGGCGCGGTGTCGACGGTCGGCGCGTTTCTCGCCCTTCCGCACTGCGAACTCCTGTTTGCCAACCTGCCCGGCGCCACGCCGTGGCTGCAGCGCCAGGCACCGTTCATCGCCATCAGCACTCTCGGCCTCGTTCTGATCTCTGTGGTCATCCTCACCCGGCGGCGGGAGGGCTGGTCCACGACGGCTCTCAAGCGCTGACCCCTACGGGTGCTCGCGGCCGCGTGGGTCAGTCAGGATCCGGTCAGGACGGACGAACACGGGAAAGGGGGACAGCATGCGCGCGCGCCTGAACATGGCCACGATCCTGCTCGGAGCCGGCCTGCTCGGCCTGCTCGCGCTGCTCGCCCGCGGAACCCGGATCGATCTGGCGGTATACCGGCTGGGCGGCGGCGCGTTCCTGCACGGGCTGCCCTTGTACGACCAGATCATGCCGGGCACCGGCCTGCCCTTCACCTACCCGCCGTTCGCCGCGCTGCTCTTCGGTCCGCTCGCGGTCCTGCCGAAACCGGTGGCCCAGCTCATCTGGGCAGTCACCCTGCTGGCGTGTCTGGCTACGCTGACCCGCCAGGTGCTCGCCGTGGCCCGGACCGGCCTGCGCACGTCCCGCCCACTACCGTTGGCGGTATTGGCCGCGGGCGTACTGGCCACCGAGCCGATCCGCAGCAACCTCGCCTATGGCCAGATCAACATTCCGCTCATGCTATTGATCATTATCGACCTGCGCCGCAGATCCGGGCCACTGCCCGCGGGCATACTGATCGGTATCGCCGGAGCGGTGAAGCTCACCCCACTGATCTTCATTCCCTACCTCCTCTGCACGGGAAGACGCCGGGACGCGGGCTGGGCCGCCCTCTCCTTCAGTGCCTGCTCCGCGCTCGCGGCCCTGGCCACACCCACTGACTCGGCGCGTTTCTGGACCCGGCTGGCACTCGACCCGTCCCACGTCGGTGGGGTGGCGTACGCGGGCAACCAGTCGCTGGCCGGGGTCGCGACCCGGCTCGCCGGTCATGCCATACACGATGAGACCTGGTTTCGGCTCGTGACGCTGAGCACCGCGGCCGCCGGTATCGGACTGGCGGCAGCGGCCACCCGCCGCCATGAGCCCCTGCTCGGCTGGACGGTGTGCGGCATCACCGGACTGCTCGTCTCGCCGATCTCCTGGACCCACCACTGGCTGTGGGCACTGCCCGCCCTGGCCTGGCTGGCCGGCCCGGCCCGGCCGCGCGGGGGACGGCTCGCCGCACTCGGCGGCTTCGCCCTGCTCGTCCTCGCCCCAATGTGGTGGCTGCCGTACGAACATAACCGCGAGTACTCCTGGCATGGCTGGCAGCTGCTGATCGGGAACTCCTACACGATCGCGGCTGTCCTCTTCCTCCTCACGGTTCTCGGCCACCTCCTGTTCAGCCGTCCGGCCGTTGTCAGCACGGCCGTCGACGGCACGATTCCCGACCAGCCGGCCGGGCCGCTCATGCGGCCAGCGGCGGATCAGATAGTGGCAGGCCGCGCGGCCGGCAGCGCCGAGCGGACCGCGCTGGCCCATCCAGAGCCAAACCCGCCGTCCTCCACGACAACATTGTCGTAACCGGGCAGCAACGCCACGAGATCGCTGTGACGCAGCGCGTTCGCGACGAGGTGCATGCGCCCGACCTGGCCGGCCATGACCAGATCGCTGGCGGAATCGCCGATCGCGATCGCCTGCTCCGGCCGGAGCCCGCGGCGGGCCAGGTCGAAGGCCACCGCGGCCCCCTTGCTGACGCCCTCGGGAACAAGATGGTAAATGTGGGGAACATCATCCAGAGTGGGCATGACGGCCCGCGAGATGATGCCGTTGTCGCGGATGGTCAACCAGTCAAAGCCCTCCGCCACAAGCCATGCGTTCACCTCGGCCACCTCGATGTTGCCCCGCAGCATGACGTCGACCTCGCGGCCGGGGTACCAGGGGCGATACGCCTCCAGACGCCCCGGATACCGTTCGATCAGCGCGGTGAGGAGCGGATCCGGAATCCGGTCAAGATTGTCAGGCATGGCTCCGCGCAGGATCCGGCTGCCCCGCCCGTGGTCCCAGCCGACGATCGCGCCAAGCTCGGCTATGAAACCGTCCGCGCCGAAAATCGCGCTGGCCTCGACAAGCTGCGGCCGGGTCCGGCCGCTGACCAGCACCAACGCGATGCCCGCCCGATGCAGGCCGATAAGAGCGTGCGCCGGATCAAGGGTGGTGGAGTGATCCTCGTTCTGGAAGAAGCACCCGGACGGCCCAACCATGGTCCCATCAAGATCGGTATACACGACCCGGATGCCCATCAGCGATATCCTCCCGCTCACGCCGCCGGTAACCTGCTCCCGGCGTCAGCGACCTTCTCACGCCGTCGGCGACGGGTGATCTTCCGCGACACGTCGCCGACGAGACGTCCGGCGAGACGTCCGGCGAGCGGCATACTCCGCGATCGTGATCATCGGGGCGCGCTCATGCACCGCGACACTGTGGGTGTGCGGCTCAAGCCCACCGTCGCAGCGGCGGAACTGGGTCAGCGTCCGCTCCGGGACCGGGCCGTGGACACCGAGCCGGCTCCACGCCGTCTGGATGATCTCGGCTGCCATGCGTCCGAGAGCCTCGTCGGACTGATGGCGGTGGATCTTTCGCCCGACCTCGACCTGTGCGATGGCATCCGCGCCCGCGACGGAGAGCACGTCCACCAGGTGGGCGAACTCGACTCCGTAGCCGGAGACGAACGGCAGCCGCTCCAGTAGGGCACGACGGCCGGCGAACTCTCCCGCAAGCGGTTGGATCAGCCCGGCAAGGTGCGGCCAGTACATGTTGAGCAGGGGCCGCGCGACGAGCTCGGTGACCCGGCCACCGCCGCCGGGCAGCAGGCCACCCAGCAGTGGCCGATCATAGGAGGCCTTGACATAGGCGACCTCGGCGTCGGTCAGCAGCGGCCCTAACAGCCCCGTCACCACTTGGGCGTCGAAGTCCTCCAGGTCAGCGTCGATGAAGACCACGATGTCCCCGGAGGCCGCGTACAGGGACTTCCAGAGGGCTTCGCCCTTGCCCGCGATCCGCCCGTAACCGGCGAGGATCTCCTCCTCGGCAATCACTGCCGCGCCCGCGGCGGCCGCCTCGGTCGCGGTCGCGTCGACCGACCCCGGATCGATGACAATGATCTCGTCCACCAGAGGCACCGCAACGACAAGATCACGATTGATCGCGGAGACGATCCGCCCCACGGTGGCGGCCTCGTTCAACGCGGGCAGCACCACACTGATCGTTTCCGCCTTCCGCGCCAGCAGACCGACGGGCGAGAAGTCACGCCCGTCATACGTCCGACGCTCGAACCAACGGTGCACATCACGCCGCACTCGGTCTACAGTACGGGGACAACTTAATCCGGCTCATCCAGAGGGGCAGAGGGACCGGCCCAGTGAAGCCCCGGCAACCACCCGCATCCGTGCGCGGCAGGTGCTAATTCCGTCCTGAGACGCAACGGGCTCTCGGGGAAGATGAGGAGTTTCACATATGACCATCGCGCCCGAGCGCCCCGCAACGATCGATCCGGAATCCGCCGCCAATCCGGCGATCTCCCTGGCATGCCGTCACTGCGGCGCCAGATTCCCGCTCGCCCCGACGCACGTCTGTGTCGAGTGTTTCGCCCCGCTGGAAATCGCCTACGACGAGTCCCTGCTGCACCGTGTCACCCGGGCTTCCATCGAGGCCGGTCCCGCCAGCCTGTGGCGTTACGTCGGCCTCCTTCCCGCCGGCCACGATCCCGCGCACCGGGTCTCCCTCGGGGCTGGCTGGACACCGCTGCGCCCGGCCCCGAGGCTTGCCGAGGAGCTCGGCATCCGAACGTTGTGGATCAAAGATGACAGCGCGAACCCCACCCACTCGTTCAAGGACAGGGTCGTCTCGGTGGCGCTGTCAGCCGCCCGTGAGCACGGGTTCACCACCGTCGCCTGTGCCTCCACCGGCAACCTCGCCCAGTCCGTGGCAGCGCACGCCGCTTCCGCCGGGCTACGCTCGGTAGTACTGATCCCGCATGACCTCGAGGACGGCAAGACTGTGTCAACCGCCGTCTACGGCGGCACCCTGGTTGCGATCGACGGTAACTACGACGATGTCAACCGTTTGTGCAGCGAACTTTCCGGCGAGTACGAGTGGGCGTTCGTCAATGTCAATGTGCGGCCCTTCTACGCGGAGGGCTCCAAGACGCTGGGCTACGAGGTCGCCGAGCAGCTCGGCTGGCGGCTGCCGGAACAGGTCGTGGTGCCCATCGCCTCCGGGTCGCTGTTGACCAAGATTGACAAGGCCTTCGGTGAGTTCGGCCGCCTCGGCCTGGTGGAACCGACGCCGTACCGGGTCTTCGGCGCCCAGGCGGAGGGCTGCAATCCGGTTGCCGCGGCCTTTGCCCGCGGAGCCGACACAGTGGCCCCGGTGAAACCGTCGACGATCGCCAAGTCGCTGTCGATCGGCAACCCCGCGGACGGCCCGTACGCGCTTGACGTGGCCCGGCGGACAGGCGGTGCGATCACCGACGCCACCGACCCCGAGATCGTCGACGGCATCCGGCTGCTTGCCCGCACCGAGGGCGTCTTCGGTGAGACCGCCGGCGGCGTCACCGTCGCCTGCCTGCGGCGGCTGTTGCGCGAGGGGCTGCTCGACCCCGATGCCGAGACCGTCATCTTCAACACCGGGGACGGCCTGAAGACCCTCGATCCGCTCATGTCGCAGGGCCGGCCGACCGCGACCATCCGCCCGTCACTGATCGCCTTCGAAGCAGCCGGCCTTGGTGACTGAAAGGCCGTCGGCGGCGCGAAAAACATGATCGCACCGCCTTCGGTCCCGGTGACTGCAAAGCCGTCCGAACCTGGAAGGATCAGCTGAGCGACCCGAGCAGCATGACGACATCGGCCGGAACCGGGCCGATGTCGTCGGGTTCGCTCTCCCTGCCGACGACGGGTACCGAGTAGATCGACGACGAGCTGTTCCGCTTCGAGGTGAAGTACATCTTGTCCCCGAGCCGCACCGCAGAACCGCTGTACCGGTCGTTCGCCGGCAGCACGACGCGCATCTCGCTAAGTGGTCGGCGCTGGAAGTCCTTCGGGGTTGGTCGGATGCCAGATGGATGCGTCGCGAGGCGGAGGAGGCCCCGGTCGCTGATCCTCGAACGCACCGACCGTCGCATGCTCACCGTCGCGTCGCTGAGCCTGCTCCTGCTGGAGGCGGCGGTAGTCAGCCGGCGCATGTGGCGACGCGGGCGGTTCGACGACGCCTGGCTCGGCATTGTCGATCTTTCGTTCGGCGTGCTCTTCCTCATCAGCGTCATGATGTTCGTCGCTGCCGGAACCGCCTCGTCCAGCTGGGGGAACCCGGGTTTCGCCACGACCATCCCGATAGCCGCGGGCGCGGCGAGCGTCTTCCGCCACTGGTGGCAGACGCTCGCCGCGGCCAGCCTGCTGTGCGCGGTTTTCCTGGTGACCAGCCTCCCGGCAGCCAGCGACCACGACACGCGCCTCACCACACTCACGAACTCGGTGGCCTATATCGGCTTTGCTGTTCTCGTCCGGCTCGTCGCCGGCTACACCCGAAGGCTCGGCAGGGACGCGGACTCCGCTCGGTCCGCCGCGGTGATGCTCGCCACCGAGGCGGAAAGACTCCGGGTACAGAAGTTGATCCACGACCCGGCATCGGCGCTGGAACTGCTCGCGGCCGACGACCTTGATGAAAACGCCCGGGCTGTCCTACGGCGCCAGGCCCTGCGGCTCGCCACTGAAATGCGCCATTACCTCGGCACCCAGCTACGGCGTTCCAGCGGCATCATCGCCGAGCTTGAGGCCATCGCGGACGAATTCGCCGACCTTGCTCCTGTGCTGAACGCCGACCTCGCCCGCGACACCATTCCAGCGGCCGATGTGGAGGTTGTCAGTCGCGCTGTTCGAACCCTGTTGTTCAACGTCCGTCAGCATGCCCAGGCCCGCGAGGTCGTCATCCATGCCGAGACCGACGGAAACAGCTGGGAGGTGTGCGTCCGCGACGACGGCATCGGATTCGACCCGAACATCCGCCTGGCAGGATTCGGCCTGTCGCAACAGGTATATGCGGCGATCGCGTCCATTGGCGGTCAGGTCGAGATCGAATCGACGCACGGGGAAGGGACATTCGTACGAATGTCGAAGGAGAAGATGTGACGATCACGGAAAACCCTGGCGAGGCGCGTTCACGCCGGATCGGCGTGGTTGACGACGAGCCAGTCTACCGGGACTCACTGCCGCTGCTGGTACCGGAACTGAACGTGGTTGTCGCCGCGAGGACCGTCGAGGAGTTCCTGGCCCTGGCGCCCCGCGTTCTGGCTGCGCGGCCCCATGCCGGCATGTTGGATGCCGTCCTCGTCGATCTCGACCTCAGCGGCAGCGGCGGACGTCCCAGCCCTGTCCACGGCCGCCACGCGGTCGCCGCAGTTGCCGCAGCCGGCTATCGGGTGCTCATCTACACCGGTCAGCGCCGGCCGCTGGTGCTCGCGGGCTGCCTGGGCGCGGGCGCGCTGGGGATCGTCCACAAGTCCGAACGCCCCGCGCGGCTGGTCGACGCAGTCGACGCGATCGCCGCCGGCCGGTTGGTACTCACCACCGCGGTGACCGGCCTCGCCGAGGCGGTCAGCCGGAGCGGAGCCCTGCCCGACCTCACCGAAAGGCAACGGGAGGTCCTGCGGGCACGCGCCCGCGGCGAGCCGTACAGCGGCATCGCCCAGCGCCTCCACATCGATCGGAAGACCGCCGAGGAACACATGAGTGTCGTAGCGCGGAAATTCCGCGACTACCTGCGAGAGCACAGTCCGGCGGACCTGGAACGCGAACTCGGTATCGGCTCCGGCGACCTCATGGAGTGAACGTCAGGCTGTCTGCGAACACTACTTGACCGGATACAACCATAGATCACCCTATCTGCCGGCGGGGCCGCACCGAGCCCTGGTCACCCGGGACCGCTGCCGCAGCCTTCCCTGGCTGCGAGCAGCCATCGGCCTGGTTCGAACGGAAGCCTGCTGTAACACTGAGTGGCAGCGATCATGACACCGGGTGGTGGAGGCATCGCGGCACCGGGGGTTCGCCCGCGGTTCATGGGCCGTATGACAGCGGCCGGCCGGTCCCCGCCCACGGCCCCGCGGCGGCACGCCACGACAGGGGGCGAGCTTGCACTCACCCATCTCGAGTGCTAAACAGGAGCTGGCACTCACCAGCTCCGAGTGCCAGGGCTGAGCGACGAGGCCAGCTGGCCGTCCGTCGCGGGCGTCGTCTTGGCCAGGCCATTGAACAGCCATTCCCCTGGGAGGACCCCGACACCATGCCGAAGATCATTGCCTTCGATGAGGAGGCACGGCGCGGCCTGGAGCGCGGCATGAACCAGCTGGCCGACGCCGTAAAGGTCACGCTCGGTCCGAAGGGCCGCAACGTCGTTCTGGAGAAGAAGTGGGGCGTCCCCACGATCACCAACGACGGTGTGAGCATCGCCAAGGAGATCGAGCTCGAGGATCCGTACGAGAAGATCGGTGCGGAGCTCGTCAAGGAAGTCGCGAAGAAGACGAACGACGTCGCGGGTGACGGCACCACCACCGCGACCATTCTCGCCCAGGCGCTGGTCCGTGAGGGTCTGCGCAACGTGGCGGCCGGCGCGAACCCGCTGGGCCTGAAGAAGGGCATCGAGGTCGCGGTCGAACGCGTCTCGGAGGAGCTCTCCAAGCAGGCCAAGGAGGTCGAGACCAAGGAGCAGATCGCGTCCACCGCGTCCATCTCCGCGGGCGACCCCGCGATCGGCGCGCTGATCGCCGAGGCACTGGACAAGGTCGGCAAGGAAGGCGTAGTCACCGTCGAGGAGAGCAACACCTTCGGTCTCGAGCTCGAGCTCACCGAGGGCATGCGCTTTGACAAGGGCTACATCTCGCCGTACTTCGTCACCGACGCCGACCGCCAGGAAGCCGTCCTCGACGACCCGTACGTGCTCATCGTCAACAGCAAGATCGCCGCTGTCAAGGACCTGCTCCCGCTGCTGGAGAAGGTCATGCAGGCCGGCAAGCCGCTGGCCATCATCTCCGAGGACGTCGAGGGTGAGGCCCTGGCCACCCTGGTCGTCAACAAGATCCGCGGTACCTTCAAGAGCGTCGCGGTGAAGGCCCCCGGCTTCGGTGACCGCCGCAAGGCCCTGCTCGGCGACATCGCCATCCTCACCGGTGGCCAGGTCATCTCCGAGGACGTCGGCCTCAAGCTGGAGAGCACCACGCTCGACCTGCTCGGCAAGGCCCGCAAGTTCGTCGTCACCAAGGACGAGACCACCATCGTCGAAGGCGCCGGCGACCCCGACCAGATCGCCGGTCGGGTCAGCCAGATCCGTGCCGAGATCGAGAAGTCGGACTCCGACTACGACCGCGAGAAGCTGCAGGAGCGGCTGGCCAAGCTTGCCGGTGGCGTCGCGGTCATCAAGGTCGGTGCCGCGACCGAGGTCGAGCTGAAGGAGAAGAAGCACCGCATCGAGGACGCCGTCTCGAACGCGAAGGCCGCGGTCGAGGAGGGCATCGTCGCTGGCGGTGGCGTCGCGCTGCTCCAGGCGTCGGTCACGGCGTTCGAGAAGCTCGACCTGGCTGGGGACGAGGCCACCGGGGCGAACATCGTCCGGCTGGCTCTCGAGGCGCCGATCAAGCAGATCGCCTACAACAGCGGTCTCGAAGGCGGCGTCGTGGTCGACAAGGTCCGTCACCTGCCTGCCGGCCATGGCCTGAACGCGGCCACCGGTGAGTACGTCGACCTGATCGCCACCGGCATCATCGACCCGGCCAAGGTCACCCGTTCCGCGCTGCAGAACGCCGCGTCCATCGCCGGGCTGTTCCTTACCACCGAGGTCGTCATCGCCGACAAGCCGGAGAAGAACCCGGCCCCGGCGGTTCCCGGTGGCGGCGGTGACATGGACTTCTGAGTCCACGGTTCGGAGCTCGGCCCTCCGGTCTGAACTGGTCGTGAACCGGCCGGCAGGCAAGTGGGAGCAAAGGGGCGGTCCTGTTTCGGGGCCGTCCCTTTGTCATGGCACGATTGGCACATCAATCACCATGCGCGATGGGCGATTAGGACCGGCAAGACACGTGGGAGTGTGCACAACATGACCCAGACCATGCCACCGGCCGGCTGGTACCCGGATCCCTCCGGCCAGCATCCTTTCCGCTACTGGGACGGCGGGTTATGGACCGACCAGGTGAGCGCTACCCAGCCCGGAGCTCACACCGGAGCACCCGCACAGGGCTGGGGAGGTCCCCAGGGCTACCAGCCGGAACCTGTCCGGACCAGCTACACCCCAGAGCAGATCCGGCGCCAGGTGCGGAAAGGGGCAGGCCTGAACCCCGTCCACAGCGGGCAGGGGACGCTCTTCACCGAACCGGTCCTCGTGGTCAACCAGAAGACCAAACTCATCGAGCTGACAAACGAGTACGCGGTGTTCGACCAGTCCGGTAACCAGATCGGATCGGTCGTCGAGGTCGGTCAGAGCACCATCAAGAAAGCGGTGCGATTCGTCAGCTCACTCGATCAGTTCTTCACCCACCGGCTCGAGGTCCGCGACAGCGCCGGAGTTCCGCAACTCGTCCTGACCCGGCCAGCGAAGCTCCTCAAATCAAAGGTGATCGTCTCTCGGCCGGACGGAGCCGAGATCGGTGACATCGTCCAACAGAACGTCTTCGGAAAGATCCGCTTTGCCCTGCAAAGCGCTGGCACATCTGTCGGCATGATCAAAGCAGAGAACTGGCGGGCGTGGAACTTCTCGATCGTCGACCACACCGACACCGAGATAGCCCGGGTGACCAAGACCTGGGAGGGCTTGGCCCGCACGATGTTCACGACCGCCGACAACTACGTGGTGCAGATCCACCGGGCGATCGCCGACCCGCTGCGCAGTCTGGTGGTCGCCTCCGCGCTGACCATCGATACCGCGCTCAAGCAGGACTCCCGTGGTTTGGGCTGAGTCCGGATACCGGCAACGGAGGTTTCGACAGCCGACGCTGGAAGCGGCACCATTACTGGAGTGATCCAGCCTGGTTCCATGCCGCGCTCGCACCGCCCCACCATGGTGCTGCCAGCCCCACCGCTGACCGTCGCCGACCTCGACGAGTTCGGCCTTGAAGATCCGCGCTTCGAGCTCATCGACGGGATGTGCCTGATCCGCGCATGGCCGACACCGTTGGAGACCAGGGTAACCAAGCGTCTTGTCCGGCTGCTCATCGAGGCGACACCCTCGCACATGCGCGTCCACACCCGGGGGGTCAGCCTTCGCGTCGAGCCCCGCAGCGAGATCGTGCCCGACATCATTGTGGCGGCAGCGGCTGACGACGACCGTCCCCGCCGCATCACCGATCTGCCGCTGCTGGTCGTGGAGGTCGCCGAGATCAACAACCGCCGCTACGACCAAACCCTGAAGTTCGACGTCTACCGTGACCGCGGTGTCCCCAGCTACTGGCTGGTCGACCCCGGCACCCCGAGTATCGACGCCTATGATCTTGTCAGCGGGACCTACGTCCGGGCCGGGTCCGCGGTCGGGTCACAGGGACTCACCGTGACCAGCCCAGTTGCCTGCACGATCATCCCGGCAAGCCTGATCGACCCTCCACAGCCAGAATGACGACTTGTCCGGATCACGCTGTGTACCCGTGCATCGCGCGGCGATGGATGGGGAGCGATGACGCGAGGCAGCGGCCGGGCCGTGAGCCGGACAGCCCTATTGCCGACCACTAAGCCGGATCGGGGATGTCGTCCGCGTCCACGATGGTGTACGCGTAGCCTTGCTCCGCCAGAAAGCGTTGGCGATGCGCGGCGTACTCCTGATCGATCGTGTCCCGGGAGACCACCGTATAGAAATGCGCGCCACGGCCATCCGCCTTGGGGCGCAACACCCGCCCGAGGCGCTGCGCCTCCTCCTGGCGTGACCCGAAGGTCCCGCTCACCTGGATGGCGACGCCGGCCTCGGGCAGGTCGATCGACACGTTGGCGACCTTTGAGACGACCAAGGTCATGATTTCCCCATTGCGGAACGCCTCGAACAGACGCTCACGCTCCCGGTTACGGGTCGACCCCTGAATGACCGGGGCATTGAGCAGCTCGCCAAGTTGATCAAGTTGATCAAGATAAGCACCGATGACGAGCACTCGGTCGCCCGCGTGCCGTTCGACCAGCCGCCGCACGACCGCCCGCTTACTATAAGCGGTCGCGCACATCCGATAACGCTCTTCAGTCTCCGCCACGGCGTAGGCCATCCGCTCGTCTTCGGTGAGTGTCACCCGCACCTCGGTGCATTCAGCCGGAGCGATCCAGCCCTGGGCCTCGATCTCACGCCACGGAGCGTCGTACCGTTTGGGACCGATCAGGGAGAAGACGTCGCCCTCGCGTCCGTCCTCCCGGACCAGCGTCGCGGTCAGACCGAGCCGTCGCCGGGACTGGATGTCAGCGGTCATCCGGAAAACCGGCGCGGGTAGCAGGTGCACCTCATCATAGACGATCAAGCCCCAGTCGCGGGCACCGAACAGATCCAGATGCAGGTACTCGCCCTTGCGACGGGCAGTCATCACCTGGTAGGTGGCGATCGTGACGGGCCGGATCTCCTTGCGTTCACCCGAGTACTCGCCGATCTCGTCCTCGGTGAGCGACGTCCGCTTCAGCAGTTCCGTACGCCACTGCCGGCCGGCCACCGTGTTGGTGACCAGGATGAGGGTCGTGGTACGGGCATGGGCCATCGCGGCGGCACCAACGATGGTCTTGCCAGCGCCGCTGGGCAGCACCACCACGCCCGAACCGCCCTCCCAGAAACCCGCGACCGCGCCCTTCTGGTAGCCGCGCAGCTCCCAGCCGTCCTGGCGCAGGTCGATCGGATGCGCCTCACCGTCGACGTAACCGGCGCAGTCCTCAGCCGGCCAGCCGACCTTGAGCAACGCCTGCTTGAGCCGTCCCCGCTCGGACGGGTGCACCGCGACCGTGTCCTCGTCGAGGCGCTGGCCCAACAGCGGCAGGACCTTCTTGGAACGGATGACCTCGGTGAGCACCGCGCGGTCGACGGTCCGCAGGACCAGGCCACGCTGCGGATCGTTCTCCAGCCGCAGGCGTCCATAGCGGTCCATCGTGTCGGCAATGTCGACGAGCAGCACGTGCGGGACCGCGTAACGGGAGAAACGAACAAGTGCGTCGACGACCTGCTCCGCGTCATGACCGGCGGCCCTGGCGTTCCAGAGTGCCAACGGAGTGATCCGGTAGGTGTGAACATGCTCGGGGGAGCGTTCCAGCTCCGCGAACGGGGCAATCGCAGCCCGCGCGTCCATGGCCACTGGATGGTCGACTTCCAGCAACAGGGTCTTGTCCGACTGGACAATCAATGGACCATCGGCCACTTCTCACCGGCCTCCCAAAACGTCTCGTGACCTCTGGACGCGCGCAGCCTCTGTCAGCCCGGACCGAACCCGCCCACCGATTCTCGCATGTTCGCCGACAGCTGAGCCGAAGGCCTCATGACAGCCCGGACGCGAGGACCCCCGGCGGGAAGCGGACCCGTGGCAGCCGCAGCCACAGACGCGCCAGCCGTGCCCCGCCCGCCGCCGAACCGGCAAGCCCACAAAGCACCAAGCCCACGAAGCGGCAGCTGCCGTCATGACAGGTCCGTAACGTCCTCTGGATCCAGGAATTCCGGGTATTGCCGGTCCGGTACCGGCATCGACCCGACCGTTCCGGTATCGGCAAGAGCGCTGGCCAGACCGCCTTCGGTGACGCCCGGCAGAGTATCCGCGGCACCCAGCTCGACCGCCCAGCCGTAATCGGTGAACCCGGCGACCGGGAGCACATCCTCAACGTCCATGACACCGGTGACGCGGTGCAGCGCGAAGCGCCGGGTTGTCGTGGCACGCTCATCCCACACGGTCACCCAGCCCCCATCAACAACCATCGGACGAACAATACGTTCGCTCGACTTCCCCTGTTGATCAACATAACCGAGCAGCATCCGGCGGCCGGTCCGCGCCGCTCCCTGCAGAGTCACCAGGATCAGCGGAGCCGCTCGCACCATCCGGTCGGACACCGAACCGACCGAACCGATCGCGGCGCTGGCCGCACGGGCCGCGCGGGCGCTGTCGTCGCCACGGCGAACCATCCGCGCCACACCTCGGAACTGCTCGTTGCGAACGCCCACGGACTCCGCGCTACTCGGGCGCGGCCGGCCGGGCGTCCTGTGCACCTCCGGTCGGTGCAGGACCACACGTCCGTCCGGCCCTTCGCCGACCGGGGCGAACCCGGCCGCGCGCAGACCCTCCAGCAGCTTGGGCAGCGGCAGCGAGGAGATCACCACGGTGGGCGCGACCCGCCGCAGCCCGAGCGTCTGGGTTCGCCGCGAGGCGACCACCTCCGCGAGCACAGCGGTATCGTCGCAGCGCAGATACGCCATGGCGGGCCCCGCCCGCAACCGGCCATGACGGCGAGCAACATCATTTATAAGATAGTCCAGCGTCTGCGGAATACCCCCGCGAGCGACCCGGGCCAGAAAGTCGCGGATATCCTCGGTGACCCGACCGGCATCCAGCGCACGCCGCAGGGATGCTTCAGAGAAGCGGAAGACCGTTGCCGCACCGGCCGACTCGACGTCGGCCATCTGCGTGAGCTCCGCGGCGATCTCCGGCACCAGCGGGCCCGGTGCCACCGCGGTGAGGTCAGCCTGCACCAGAAGTTCGCTGACCGGCTCGGGCAACATCGGGCTGAGCGCGGCAGCCAGGTCCGAGCGGCTGGCTCCGTCCCCGTCCTTTCCATCGCCGCGGACCAGCGCCCGCCCCGCCGAGGACAGCGCACCGCGCCCGGTGACACCGAGCAGATCCGCTTCGGTGAACGTCCAGTCGATCATGCGGTCCAGCAACGGCCCACCCCGGCGAGGCATCCGCCACGCAAGCAGGGCCCGCACCGATTCGGCCGTCGGCGCAAGCCCCACCGGCGCCGTCGCGAAGGCGTCCAGCACGAGGCGGCGCAGCTCCGGCGCGTGCTGGCGGCGCAGTTCGACGGAGAGCGCGGCAAGCTGACGGCCCTTGTCGTCGCGCTCCCCCACCAGCCCCGACACCTGCGGAGAACACAGCCATGCCTCGACCAGCGTGGCCCAACGCATCGCGGGAGTGTCCACACACCACCTGTCATAGGCGGTTGTAGGCATGATCATTACATCGGCCCCGGGAGCATTGTCCACCAGCCCCGCCGCGTAGGCTGTCTCAATCACCAGCGCCGCGGTTGGTTCGGCAACATCGAGCAGCCTCGCGGCCGTGCGGAAGTCCCGGACGCTCAGGCCACCGGTGCGCAACGGGGCGGGCGGGGCCGTGCCCCAGGCTTCCAGCAGTGTCGTCACCAGACGGATCATCGTGTCGGCGGCGAGGGCGGCTGTACCGTCCACCTGAACACAATCGATCGTCTTGCCGGTCAGGACCGGCGGTTCGGGATGCAGCACCCCGCCCGGACGGTCGCCACGCAGCGCGAGCCCGACCTCCCGAGGGAGTTCAACCATGGTCTCGTCGATGCCGATGAGCAGCCCCCTGGCCAGCAGCTGCTCCACCGGTGTGTGAGCGTCGGACGCGGCGAGCAGCCGTCTCGCGTCGCCCGTGTGCCCGAGCGCCGGCCCGGCGGCGAGCCGGTCGAGAAGCTGGCGAGCCCGTGGACCGCATTCCTCGACGAGAGCCGCGACCCGATCCGGGGCGGCCAGCGCGGCGCTCAGTTCGTCAAGGAGAGAGCCGCGGCCCGCTCCGCCCCGGTCCCGCTGGGAAGCGACACCGACCGCCAGCGCGAGGCGCGCGAGGTGCGTGTGCCGGTGACCGGCCACACACACACGCAATGGCCGGCCGAGGCCGAGCGGGCGCTCGCCGAGAAGGTCACGGGCCATTGCGACAAGCCGGATGGCGCTGTCATCCCCCCAGATCAGCGCCCGCTCGCGCAACGTCACCAGCGCCGCCGCCACGGCCGCGGTCCCGCAGAGCCCGAATAGATCATCGGTGCTCACCGGCGCCGGAAGCAGCGTCAGCGCCTCACAGACCTCGAGGGTGAACGTGTCAAGCCGCTCAAGCGCGCGCGTCACGCTCACCCGGATCTCCAGGCGGGCGGCGAGGACGTCGAAGTCGGGCGGCGGTGGCGTGGCCAGATCAGGACGGAGCGTGAAAAGCCGAGTCAGCTCGTCGTCAGAAAGGCCTCGCAACCACCCGGCCGCGGTGGAGGAGACGTCAGCTCCGTCCGCCGACATGGACACCCTCATGACAGTATCCCGCCGACGGCCCAGGAATTCAGGGTGCCGACGGCACGGAAGAACAATGATCGCACCGCCATCGGCCCGCTGGGTACAGGAGCCGGCATGCCCTACCACCCACCATGATCAGATGCGTCGGCACCCAGGGCGGGAAACCGCCCAACACCCACTTCGGCCGTGCCTACCTGGTCGAGAACCCAGCCTCCGCTGACATCAAAACGGAGTACCGCCACCGCCGGGTCAAGATCAATATCGCGTGGCAGGAGCGCGGCGAACGCCCAGTCCGGCGGGCCGGTGGAAATTCTGATCGAAGTCACCTGAAGCCGGCCCGGGGGGACAAGCGCGACCAACGGGCTCGCGAAGACCGCTCGCGCTATCGCGTCGATCTCGTCCGCCGTCGGCGCCCGACCGGGCGGAGCAGGGAATCGGTTAAGATCAAATTTGTCTGGGACGCTGGTCCCGGCGTAACCGCCGGGATCGGCGATGGGTGTGTCCGCCGCCCGACGCGCGACCGGACGGATGACACGCGGACCAGTAGCATGTTGACGTGCGGGACGTGGACGCACAGGCCCTCCTGCCGCGGGTGACAGGCTGCGACGATACCCAGCCGACATCACGTGAAGCCGCGCACCGTGTGACAGAATGCGACAGACTCGTCGATGCCGATTCGACACGCGAACGCCTCCGAACGCAAGAGCCTGGCGTCAAATGTTTTCCGCAACAGTAGAACATAAATCAAAAACCTGAGGCTAAGAACGATCGGCAACAGAAGCCCTGATCAAGGAGTGGGATTGGGGCGCCCACCCCAGTCCCACGACGCCACGCCCCCTGTTGCCAGTCACCCCAAGTACCCTTTTCAGCTGTTTTTCCGCTTTATCCGGATCGTGCCGGCAGACCGTCATGTGTTCCTGCGATACCACCGGTCAACGCAACTTCCCTGCAGCGTCGACCAGGAACGTCAGATGGTGATCGCGTGCCCAGTTGCCAACCCGTGACTGTGCGCTCGCAGACCCCGGCGCCGCAAGCGCCTGCCCGACAGAGAAGCCAACGATCAGAACGATTACGACGAGAAGCAGATTCACTACAATTCCAACCTGACGCCCGCGCGAGCCGCGCCCGCGGGTTCCCGCCCCCGCGGATCGCGCGTTACCGGACGGAACCTCCACACCGGACGGAACCGACTTACCGAAATCGGCGGCGAAGTCCTCCTCCTGATCGGTCTGATCGGTCTGATCGGCGTGATCGACTCGGTCCGCACGATCGGCCGAAGCCGTCCCGTGGCCGGCAGGCTCTGTGGCACGGGACGGGTCACCAACGCCCGGCCGGCGGGAACCCGTCGCCGCGCTCCTGCCCGCCACTGCGGAAGCCGGCCCCAGCCCACCCCCAGCCGGTGGCATGGGTGGCACCCCCGACCTGGCTGCGGCGACCGGCTTCGGCGCGTCGCGACCGCGAGCCGGGAACGGGTCGAAGCCCTCCGTCGGAGGACCGGTGTAAGGCCTCGGCCCTGTGACGGTGCCGTTGGCGGCGCCTGGTCCAGGAACCTCTGCCATCCGGCCACGGGCGTCCGGTCCAGGCCCAGGCACGGAGCGGCGACCGAACCGATGATCAACACCTTCCGCCGCGGACGCCGTGACCGGCCTCCGCACAACCGTGGTCGTGTCCAGCGGGTCAGGGGCACTCGGCAACGCGCGACCGCCATCCACTGTGGTGGCAACGCCGGTGGCTCCACCCGGCAGGTATGCGGCCGGACGATCGCCGGCCCCACCCGCCCTGCCAGCGACGGGCCGTCCGAGCTGGCCGGTGCGTCCAGGCAGCGTGCCAAAAGCCACCATGCGCCGGCCCGCGCTGACCGGTCGCCCGCGACGGACAGGATCACCGGCACCACCCGCGCGGACCGGCGATGGGCCAAGTGGCTGGCCAGGCGAGCCGGGCCGCTCGCCAGCAGCGGGCTGAGAGCCGGGAATCAGGGGCCGCGGCCCGCTCGGCTCCGGATACCGCGGACGCCCCGACGGGCCGGGATGCCCCGTGGTGGCATCGTCACCAGGTGGAATGCCGTGCGAATTCACCCAGGGGTCACCTCGAGGATCATCTCGTCGGTCGCCCCGGGGGTCGGGGTCTCCTCGGACCACGCGGGCATCCTCCGGTCACACGCGCACGGCACTGGTTGTGTCGATGTCGTCAGAACAGCGAGATTCAGCGTATCCGCAACAAGTTCAAGTAGCACAACACGCCCCACTCCACCCGAACGAATCTTCACTTTCACCTGATCGCCCAAGCGTGCGCCCAACCGACCACGGCGAGGTGGGTGCAGCGTGCACCGGACGGCCACCCGCCTGTCAACAACCAGCCCCGGTGTGCCAGCCCGAGCCCAACCGAGGACACGAGCAGACCGCCCGCGACGCCCGCCCACGCCGGCCGTGGCCCGTGGCCCGTCGGCAGTGGCCTCCAGCAGTGCCGTCCGCACCCGGCTCAGCCTTGGCAGCGCGAGGCCCGCCACGCCATGTGATGATTCGCGGTCACGGTGAACCCGCGAGCGCTTTGGCGACCGCGCTTCTCCGAGCATTATGAAACGTGTTGGAGACAGTCCGAAGCGCAGCTGGGAGGCTACTGAAAACGCCTTCACAGGCGCCTTCCCGGGCTGCGTGACCATCTGCTCGGGGCAGTGGCCTCGTCATCGTCCGGTCGTCACAGTCTGTGAATCAGGCGACCCGGCAGCCAAAGCGGCCACGACGTTCGCCATCGTGTGACGGGTCAGTGAGTCAGTGGGTCGGCCACTCGGGCAGCTGGATGTTCGGACAGGAGAACGGGTTGACGAGCTTCAGACACTTTCTCACTGGTACCAGCACGGCATGCCCGGCGGTTGCCGTAACCGTCGACACCGCATTGGCCACATCGGGAGGACGCTCCCCACGCGCCGCGTCTCAGCCGACTGTTGGTCGCGTTTCAGTCTTCGCTCAGCTTGTGAGGGGAAGGTTTCTACCATGAACACGCGGCCCCCCTTCACCTCCCCGGATGGACGTTCCTCGGACTCGCGGGCACCTGACGGCGGCGACGGCGTCCGCTCCGGGCAGAACACCCCGGTCTGGACGGCACCGGAGGTGGAGCCATACCCCGCCACTCACCAGACTGCCGCGCAGCCGGCGGCAAGGAACGGCCTGGGTGACGCCGAACCCGAACGACCAGCGGCAGCGGCGGGATCTTCCGCATCGACTACCGCGGCTCCCCAGACACGCCCTGAGCGGGACTCGACCGAGTCGTCCAGCCGGGCCTGGTGGGGAACGCCGTGGAACCCGCCGGGCACGAGCGTCCCCGACGACTCGGCGACCATGGTCGACGCGGGTGGTGGCGCGAACTCCGGATACCCGGGCGGCGCCTTCAGCGCGCCAGGCCCGCCGTCCGGCCCGACACCACCGTTCGGCACACCGCCGCCGTTCGGCCCGACACCACCGCCGTCCGGGCCGTACTACGGCCCCCCCCAGACCGCCGGACAACCGGCACCACCACCACGCCGCAAGCGGCTCGTCGCCGCCGCGATCGCGATCGCGCTGGTCTCCGCTGGGGTGGGCGGTGGCGTCGGTGCCCTGGTCGCCGGCGGCAACAGCACGCCGACCGTGGTGTCGTCCAGCGGCCTGCTGCGCAGCACCAGCGGTGCGGGAACATCCCCGGCCGCGTCCGGCACGGTGTCAGCCGCCGCGCAGACGATCCTTCCGAGCGTGGTCACGATAGCCGCCACATCAAGGAACCAGGCAAGCACCGGTTCCGGAGTAATCATTCGCCAGGACGGCTACATCCTGACCAACAACCACGTGGTATCCGATGCCGCACAAGGCGGTTCGCTGCAGGTGACCACCCAGGACGGCAAGGAGTTCAACGCAAGGATCATCGGGACCGACCCCACCTCCGACCTCGCGGTAGTGAAGATCGACGCGACCGGGCTACGGGCGACCGCCTTCGGCAACTCGGACGCGCTCGCGGTTGGCGAGCTGGTGGTCGCGGTCGGCAGCCCGCTCGGCCTCAGCGGTACCGTCACATCGGGGATCGTGAGCGCCATACACCGGCCGGTACGCACCGGTGACACGAACGTCCAGGACAGCAACGCCGTTCTCGACGCTATCCAGACCGACGCCCCGATCAACCCTGGAAACTCCGGTGGCCCGCTCACCAACAGCAAGGGTGAGCTGATCGGCATCAACTCGGCTATCGCCACAGTGGGCTCAGGCAGCGGCGGGTTCGGCGGCCAGCAGGAACAGCAGTCCGGCAACATCGGTGTCGGGTTCGCGATCCCGTCCAACTATGCGCAGTCGATCGCCGAAGAACTGATCAGCAAAGGCTCGGCGGTGCACCCGTATCTCGGCGTGAACGCGTCAACCGCGGGAGCGAGCCAGACCGATCCGAACGGCGATGGGACCGGTGCCAAAGTCGAGAATCTGGTCGGCAACGGTCCCGCGCAGCAGGCGGGGCTCCAGCGCGGCGATGTCATCACCAAACTGGGAGACCGCCGGATCACGAGTGTGGATGGGCTTATCGCCGCGGTCCGCTCCCAGGACATCGGCAGCAAGGTGACCGTCACCTACACCCGCAACGGTCAGACGCACACCGCGGAGGTCACCCTGGCCCAGCAGCCACCGTCCTGATCTCCTCGCCCCGTTGGCATCCGGCCTTTCCGGATCTTTTGACGAAGATCCGGAAAGGCCGGATGTCGGCCGGGTGGCAGCAGAATTTTCCTGACATTCCCCCCTGGCCTGGCCAGGAAGCTCTAACGTGGCGAGCGGTGACGGTGTAACCCGCTCCACACCCGGACGCGGCTATGACTCATCTCGCCAACGGGGACACAGGAGAATGCACTGATGAACGGCGGTATCCGCCGCACTGACCCAGCAGACGTATCCGCCACCGGCCCGCGCCTCGATCGATCCGCGGTTGCGCCCACTGCCCGTGACGCCCAGGACAGGCCCCGCACGCCGCTGCCACGGACCCCGGAGTCGGATATCGACCTCGTCATGCGGATCCGGCGAGGTGAACGGGATGCTTTCGACGATGTCTACGAACAGTACGCCGACGACGTCTTCTCGATGTGTCTGCTCATCCTGGGCGAGGCCGAGGTCGCTCAGGCGGCGGCGGGCACAGCGTTCGCCCTCGTTGCCCGGACCCGGCTGGGCGCGCTCGGCGACCCTACCCGGTTGCGCTCATGGTTACTTGAGCTGGCCCGCGGCAGCGCCCTGGCCTGGTCCGGCTCGCCCCAGGCCCGCGGTGGCCCGGTGCGGCACGCCGCGGCCCCTGAGGAGATGCTCGCAAGGACCCAACTCACCCCAGCGCCCAGGAGACTGCGGGAAGGACTTGTCCGCACCTTCGATCGAGCCGCGACGGCGCTCGAAAGCCCGGTTCCGTCAGTCCCACCGCACGCCTCCTCAATACCAGCCTCCATGCCAGATACCCCGCCAGATACCCCCGCGGGCAGCGCCCGCGGTACATCAGCGGACCACACGGACGAGCCAGGTTCCGTCGCTCGTCCAGACGGCGCCGCTCGCCCCCCGGACGAGCGACGTGGCCGGCCCATAGTCACGCTCGCCGCCTCGCTGCTGCTCGCCGTCGCGGGTGCCGCCACCGCGATCAACTGGCCGACCACGGCCGAGGTCAGCCCCCGCTATCCCGATGTCGCGTTCGGCCCGCCAGCGCCAGGACCACTCGTCACTGGCCGGCACCGGCCTGACACGATCAGCCCGACAGTCGCCGGGGTGTTCACCAGACGGCTGCCCGGACAGCGGACCGAACCAACCATGTTCGAGGTCGCGGGTGCGAACGAGATGATCCTGGTGGCCCAGCGGTCCACCGCCGAGCTGGCCAGACCGCAGGCGGTCCCCGAACCCAGTCCACCCACAATGGCCAATGTGGTACCACGGTCGACCGCAACACCACCAAAGGTAATCATCACCCCATCAACGAACAGTTCGGCGACAAACGCACCACCGGTCGAAGTCCCGTCAGCGTCACCAGCGACGCAGATGCCCTCGACAGCCCCCTCGGCCACGCCCGACGCGGGCACAACAACCCCGTCCGTGCCCACGTCGGGAACACCGCCGCAGGCCTGAGAGCGCCCGATCAATAGGAGACTGTCCAGCTCGCGCCGCTTGGGCTCACCGGCCTCGGCGGCTACCGCACCTGGTAGAACAGCGTGGTTACATATTGATCGAAATCGTTGACCCGTAACGTCAGCCGCAGTTGCCACGTCCCGGCCAGCGGTACCTGCATCCCCTGAGCGATTGCGTGGCCCGGTGCGACCTGGACAAGCGGCACTGAGAGCGGTCCGACCCCGGCGTCGGGCAGGGACAGCTGCGCTGACGCGTCCGCAAGCGGCGCGACCTTGCCAGCGGGATCGAACGTGTAGATGTGCATGGTCTGCGGCCCGTGCCTGGTCGGGGCGATGTCGACCTGGACGGTGAGCGGTCCGGCGAACACCGTGTCAGCGAACGGCGGTACATATGACGTCCGCGCCGGAACCGAGTTGACCAACACCGCGGTCACCGCGAGCACCACTGTGGCCAGGCCGGCCTCGAACATCACCCCACGGCGCAACCCAGCCACCGCACGCTCGGCCACTTCGGGCCGCGCCGCGATATCGGTCGATGACGGCCGCCCTACCGAGTGGGCGGTCAGGCCGGCTGTCGTGTCCGAGCGACTCGCGGCCAGCGCCGCGACGACCGGCCGGTAGTTGCGGACAACCCACCTGTGCGCCAGCCAGCCGACTCCGAGCGCTAACGCCACAAACCAGACCTTCAGCAACAGCAGACGGCCATAGGCAGTGGCGGTCAGCGCGGGAAATCCGCCCACCTCTCGCCAGGACTGATAGCTACCCGTGAGGATGACGACGATAACCGCTGCCATCGCGGTACGTGACCAACGCGGCAACACCCCGGCAAGCTCGGCGGCGCGGGCAGCGGGCACCCGGGCGCCGGACCGAGAATGTCGATCATCTGCCCGGCCACGCCCGGACCTTGAACGCAGGAAGAGCACAAGGGTGGCGAGACCACCCGTCCAGACGGCGACTCCCAGCACGTGCACGGTCAGGATCGCGGTCGCCAGCCACGCGTCGCCGCCGACACCCGCATGGCCGGACGCGGCCTGGGTCCCGGCGATGACAAGGGCGAGGCCACAGAGCTCCGCGACGGCCCGGCGACCACCGGCCACGATCGCGTGCAGGAGCGGTATCGCGAGCAGCAGCGCGAGGATTCTCAACAGCACCAGATGGCCGAACCTCGTGTGCAACGTGGTCGACAGCGGAGCCCAGCGCGCCAGTGCGGACAACCCCTGACCCGCGCCGTACGGGCCCTGGACCAACAACAGCCCGACAGCGGCGGCGAGCGTCACGCCCCATCCCGCCCACAGCAGCCGCCGCGGGCCCAGCTGTCGTAGCCCCGCCGGCCAGAGCGCCAGCAGGAAGAAACCCGCACCGAGCAGAACGGACAAACCGGCGAAGGCTCCGAAACGCACCACACCGGCCAGCACGCTGACGGCGGCCGAACCACTCCTGGTGGACACGGACGCCGCGGCGCTGGCGTCTGGAGCCACCCCGACACCGAAGAAGAAGCTGCCGGAGACCGGATGGCTGTCCGCGGAGATGACATGCCAGCTGACCACGTACGTGCCACGCCCGAGGTCGGCGGACAGCCCCACCACGACCTGGCTGCCGGTCTGCCCGTGGCGGACATCGCCGGCATCCATCCGCTGGCCGGTTGGGGAGATGACTGTTATCGAACGTGCGTCCGTTGTTACCGACTCGCTGAAAGCAAGCGTGACCTGCGACGGCGGGACTGTCAGGGCCGCGCCCGCGGCCGGGTCGCTGCGGTCGAGCACGGCGTGCGCCGACGCCGGGCCCGCTGTCGCGACCAGCGCCGCGACGACGGCAACCAGCAGGAACCCGAGACGGCGCATGCCGCGAGCCTCTATCACCGCACCAGTGTCCCTCTCGCCGTCCTCCGGCCCCGCCCGCTCCCTGCCCGGCATCACAGTCCACCGAAGGGGCTGCGTAGGCTGTCTGTCGATGAACGTGACCGACAACGGCCGGTTATGTCACGGGCTGCCCCACGCGTTGCTTGTTCTCGGCGTGCTGACCTGCTGGCTGGTTGTCACAGCCTCGCCCGCGTCGGCGCACTCCGTCAACGGGGGCGGAGCCACCAACCTGCGCACGACCCTGACCGGTATGAACCCACCGGTGGACGGCGTCACCCTCACCCCGGTGGAAAACGGCAGCCGGGTCAGGCTGACCGTTGTCGGTAATCACACCGTGGTCGTCAAAGGGTATTCCGACGAACCCTACCTGCGGGTGGACCCGACCGGGACCTGGCGCAACACGCTCTCGTCCGCGACTTATCTCAACGCAAGCCGGTACGGGCTGGCGAACGGATCATCCAAACCGCTGACCGGCAGCGATGACACGGCGCCGCCCCGCTGGGAGAAAATCGGCCATGGCGGCACCACCGTCTGGCACGACCACCGCACCCACTGGATGGGGGCGCAGGACCCGCCGGCCGTTCTGGCCGCGCCCGGCCGCTTTCACGAGATCTACACCTGGATGATCCCGCTGACCGTGGACGGCCAGACGGTCAGCGTGACCGGTGCCCTCGACTGGATCCCAGGGCCGTCCCCCACGCCGTGGTTCGTTCTCGGGATCATGCTAGCCGCTGGGGTCATGGCTCTCGGACTGCTACGACGCGCGGCTACAGCGCTGGCCGCGGCGGTAACGATCACTGTGGCCGCGGACATCACCCACTCGTTACTGATCACGTTCTCGCGGGCCGACGGCCGGCTGTCGGGATTCTTCCTCGGCAACACCGTCGAGATGGCGGCCTGGGCGCTCGGGCTGGGCTCGGCCGCCCTGCTGATCCGAGGATCGATCACCGGTGGGTACCTCGCCGCGACCGCTGGCTTCGTCATCGCCATGGTCGGCGGTTTCGGCGACGTCGGCCTGCTGTACCGATCGGGTGCCCCGATCGCGGGCCCCGTGGCTCTCGCCCGGATCCTGACCACGGTCACCATCGGTATCGGCATCGGACTCCTCGCCGCGGTGCCTGTGGTGACCCGACGGCACGGCTGGCGGAAACAGCCCGGCACGGACCGGGACACGACAGCCCTGGACTCGGCGGGACCGGACACGGCGGACCGGAGCGGATACGGACAGGCCGGACCGGGGCTGGAACCTGGACCGAAACAACCTGGGCTGTGCCCGGACGCTGAAACAGAGCCGGGCATGGGTCGATCTCGCCCCGATATGGCAGGCTGACCGCCGTGTACGTACGCGCGGCGGCCGTCGCCGCCAGCGTTGAACCGCCCGCCGTGACGACCGCGGGCCGCTTGGCGCGTGCGTCCACCTTTGCCGGCTCGTCGGTCGCCCTCGCCGTGGCGGCGCACGCCGCGGCAGGCGGCCACCGTCCGTCCGCAACCCTGCTGGCCGGCGCATTCGGGTTGCTGACCCGTATCGCATACGGCCTCGCCGGACGGGAACGGCGGTTCGTCGCCCTGCTCGCCGGTGTCGGACTCGCCCAGCTGACCCTGCACGTCACGTTCGCGGTCACCGCACATGGCCCCGGCATGGCGGGCGCTGTACTCACCGACGGCACCACGATGACTGTGGCCCACGTAAGCGCGGCCGCGCTGGTCGCCGCCGTGCTCGGTCAGGCTGAACGGGGGCTGTGGAACGCGGCGTGCCTACGCCTCGCGGCCGCCCGCTGCCGCGTCCATGCGCGTTCCGCTATCGTACTGCTACGGAATGCCCGCCGGTTCGCGGCCACGCTGCTCGGCCCGCCGCTGGGAACAGCGCCGGGCGCCGAACCCCTGACGCGCCGGTCCGGCAGTTGCCGATCCGCCGTCTTCATGCCGCCGGCATATGTGACCGGACGTCTGTTTGCCCGCGCCGATGGCCGGCGCGGGCCACCGCTCGTCCGCTCGGCCTGACGACGCTCCGATCTGGAACGCGACGAGCGTTCCCGCGGGGTGATATCCGCCCGGGACGGCACGATCGACGGAACAAAAGTCCCAGAAATGTGGATTCAGGCGGGCAATGATCACCGCCATCCTGGCGATCGGTCACTCGCCGATCGCTCCTGCCGCACTTCTTGTGCGCCCAGCACAATTTCCTTTGTGATCAACTTTCTTCGAGAGGACCAACATGTCCCGTGCGACCCGTGGCGCCGCCGTGCTCGGCGCCGCCCTCACCGGCGTGATCGCCTTCGCGCTGCCGGCATCGGCTCATGTCAGCGTGCAGCCGACAACAGCCGTCACCGGTACCGACGCAACGCTCACCTTCCAGGTCCCGACGGAGCGGGATGACGCTGCCACGACCAAAATCGATGTTCAGTTCCCCGCCGATGCCCCGATCGCGTCGGTGCTGGTCGAGAACATTCCCGGCTGGACCCACGAAATCAGGAAAACCAAACTGGACAAGCCGATCACCACGGATGACGGCGCCGTCTCCGAGGGGGTCAGTGAGATCATCTGGACCGCTTCATCGGCTGACACGGCCATCAAGCCGGGCGAGTTCGCCCAGTTCGTCATCTCGGCCGGGCCGTTGCCGGACAAAGCCGGCACACTCGCGTTCAAGACTCTGCAGACCTACAGCGACGGCCAGGTCGTGCGATGGATCGACGTCGCACAGCCTGGACAGGCCGAGCCCGAGCACCCGGCACCGACGCTGACCATCACCGCGGCGAGCGCCGACAGCACCGACGCGCACGGCGGTTCAGGAACCGCCGCAGCCGCCGGTACCGCGCCGAACAACACGGGAGCGACCAGCGGCGCGACGGCGCAGACCGCTTCCCGAAGCGCCGACAGCAGCGACGGAACAGCTCGGGGGCTGGGTATCGCGGGCCTGATCGCCGGGATCGCCGGGATCGGATTCGGCGCTTTCGCCCTGCTGGCCAGTCGCCGTCGCAGCGGCACGCCCTAAGCGGTC
>NZ_CAKJTM010000003.1:27158-55581 GCF_917627345.1 Protofrankia sp. CiP3
ACCGCCTGCCGGCCGCACAGCTGATGATCCACTGGCGGCATGGCGCGCCGGGCGGCCGGTTGCCGCGGAACACGGCTAAATGCCCCTATGGTGTGTTCGGGCCGGGCGAATTCCCGTGGGACTGGCCGACCAATATGATCATGGCTGGACAGAAGCGGGCAGTGGAGCACGGTGGTCGGTGCCGCGGGACCTCTCTCATCGGATGGTCGGACAATCCGCCCAGGAACGCTACCGAGAGCGACCAGCAACAGGGGCGCGGATCAAGGAGTGGGGTTGGGGTGCGTGCACCGCAAGGCGAAGGAGGCATGCGCCCTGGTGGGCTGCGACCGACGAGCCGGGGTACCCGTGCGTCGCGTGGTGATGGGCGGACAGCGATGACGCGAGGGGCATACCCCAGCCCCGCGGCGCCGCGTCCCCTGTGGCCAGGCACTCCAAAGAGTGCCTGGCCACATTCCAGGGCCCTTGTCCCGTGAGCCCCGTTCTCGCTTCAAGCCGAACCGGGAATTTTGTCCGTTCGCTGCTGGTCATTTTCATGATCACTTTATTGTTCCGGGAGATGTACCTGCTGTGGTTCTTCCATACCGCGGCGTGGACGAGCCGCCCGAGAGAGATCCGCTGGTGCGGATCATGGTATGAACTGAGTGACGAACAGGACCACACCCAGGCGGACGCTCGCAAACTCGCTGGCGGCGCCCTCGCCCAGATCGGACGTTTGCCGGTCTGGCGGCCGATCGTCGCCTACAAGCCCTCGCACGACTGCCCGGAGCACATCTTCGGAAAAGTCGGCGCAGACCGTTACACGACCTATCTGATCAGCGGGAACTGACACCAAGCCACGGGCCGACCCTGGTTGCCGCGCCGCCGGACGCCGTGTCAGCCCCGGTGGACCCAGCCGTGTCCACGGTCCGGTTCGGCTGGAGCACATGCACACGAGCGTGGATGGAGTTGCGCTGCTGCAACGCCGCACGAACGGCACGGTGGAGGCCGTCCTCCAGATAGAGCGCGTCGTCCCACTCCACGACATGCGGGAACAGGTCCCCGTAGAAGGTCGAATCCTCGTCGAGGAGGACGTCAAGCGCGAGCACCCGCTTGGTTGTGATCAGTTGGTCCAACCTGACCTGGCGCGGTGGGATCGCGGCCCATTCCCGCTGGCTCAGGCCATGGTCAGGATACGGGCGCCCGTCACCCACATATCTGAAGATCAACTAACACCTCCTGGATGAGGGAGCACCTTCGCGGAACACCTGACAGCCTAGAATCCTCCGCCAGCCCAGCGGATCGCTACCGTCCTCCACGTCGGTTGCTCATGCGTTGTTTCAGATCTACAAAGACACTAAAAATAGACATTTTCAACAAGAAACACAATCAAACAATACTCGCGGGACGGCTCGAACAGCGTCGATCAAGAAACTTCCGTGGCACGGATTCGCGGGACGGAACCCAGGCAAGCAGGCCTAGCTGGCCATACATAAAATCATCGAGTTTGTCAATATGACATTTTTGAAACCGCCACCTGTGAGCATCACGCACACATCCACCGAATCGGGAACTCCGGACCAGCCTCCATCCGCATAATCGGGACCGCGCACCGTCGTCACACCCATGCGGGAGGTCCGGATGTTCCGCAGGATGAGAACCCGCCTGATTCTGCGCGCAGCCACGCTTGGCGCGATCGTGCTGGTCAGCGCCGGCTGCTCCGGCGGCTCGGACAAGGCCTCGCCGCCGGCCCACGCATCGGCTGCCACGGTGACCACGCCGCGGGCCGGCACGACCGGGGCCAGCCAGGGCGCCGCGGATGGCGCTGTCGCCTCCCGAACGGCCAGCTTCCGCGCTCCGGGTGGAGGTTCCGGAACCGTCGAGGTCGGTTTCGTCAGCCTGAAGGTGGACGGGCGGCTGGCGACGCTGACCGTTGTGTGGACACCGAGATACAGTGATCTCCCACGCGACAAGGAGATCTCGGTCTTCGACATGTTCGCCGCGCACAGCCCGGCCATCGCTCTTGTTGACAGCACCAATCTGAAGCGTTACGTGGTCGTCCAGGACAGCCGCAACACTGAACTCGGCGCGAGCGGCCCGCGGACGAAGACTGTCAACAACACCCCGGTCAGCGCCTCGTACACGTTCGCGGCGCCGCCTGAGGACGTGCGGACCGTAGACGTCTATGCCGACGATCGGCTGTTGTTCGATGATGCTCCGGTCAGCCGATAACCGCGGTGGCCAAAGCGGCGGCGCACGACGTCGGCGCCCGGCCACCGCGATCTCCATCGTCACGGTTGTCGCCTTGGTCGCCGGAGCCGTTCTCTGGGCCGACGAACCGAACGCCTGGGCCGCGTCGGAGCCACCCGCGCTCTCGGCCGCAGTCAGCGATCAGGCCATCGCCGCCTCGATCCAGCGAATCGAGGTGGCGGACGCGGTCCGTCCCATCGAGGTGGACACAGCTGTTGTCCCGCTGCGCACCGAGCGGCGGGACGCCTCCGGTGTGGCCGTGACCATCAGCTCGGACGTGTTGTTCACCTTCGACTCCGCCGATCTGACCGAGACGGCCCGCGAGCACCTCGCGGACATCGCGGCGCGGATCAGCGGCGCCAGGGGGACTGTCGCGGTCAACGGCTACACCGACAGCACCGGCACACCCGCATACAACGTGATCCTCTCCCAACGACGGGCGAACGCCGTCGCGGACCTGCTGCGCCCGAGAGCCCCACACGACGTGCTGGTCTCCGCGACCGGCCAGGGTTCCGCCAGCCCCGTCGCCGCGAACACCAATCCGGACGGTTCGGACAACAGCGCCGGCCGCGCCCAGAACCGCCGCGTCACCATCACCTACCGCACCTCATGACCGGCGCCGGACCACAACCTGACGCTGGACCATGACCGACCGATGCTGGGCATCTTTCCTCCACGGAGCACAACATCTGGGTGTCATCTACACGTCCGACACCCACAGTCACGATCCGCCCGGTTACTATCAGCGCCACGGTTCGCACTCACCGAGGCAGGTCCCGTGGCACACTACGACGTCTTCCTCAGCTGCGCGCCGCAGGACGCCGGCTGGGGAACGAAGATCATGGATGCGCTCCGGGCAAAGGGATACCAGGTTGTTCCCGCCGACGGACCATATCCACCGATCGTACCGTCGGAAGGACCTCCCCCGGCGCCGGAATCGGCCGACGTCCTGATCGTCGTGGTCTCACCCTCCTATTTCCGATCGAGTAGCATCCCCCGATTACTGCGGACGTTCCTCGAATCACGTAGACCCGTACTACCCGTCATCGTCAGAGAAACCGGACTGCCACCCGAGCTGCGGAATATACCGGCCCTGGATCTGACCGCCGTCCACCCCGAAGAAATCGATGACGCCGTCGCGGCCGTCGTACGGACCTACACAAGAACACGACAACGTGCTCTCATGGAACGACTGCCGGATGCCCTGGAGGCGAACGGGGACCCATCAGCGGCGAGTGCTGCCCACGGACGCAAGATCTTCGTCATCCACGCTCACGACTCGGACGACGCCAGGGAGATCTGTTCGTCCCTGATACTTCGCCCCAAAACGCAGATAGAACCAATTCTGTGGCCGGCCGACGCACTGCTCGACAAGGCCATTGGGCGTGAGCCGGCCAGCAGCGGAAGTAGCAGCAAACATCCGGCGCTGCCGACCGAGAACGGCGACGTGGTCCTGTTGCTGATAAGCCGCGGGCTGCTTCGTTCCCAGTTCCTGGAATCCGTCGCGGTCGAGAAGCTGCTGGCCGAACAAAGCGCCGGCCGTCTGATCGTGATACCGGTGATCACCCATCCGATTACCTGGCAGCGGACCGAGCTTCGGGATCTCACTCCGCTGCCGAGCGGTGGCGTGCCCATCAGCGAATGGGAGAGCCGGGACGCGGCGATTGCGAGTGTCGTCGAGGGCGTCTGGCTCGCCATCGACGAGGCCACCCGGAACACCTGGGAAGCCAGGTCCGGACCTCCGGGCGGCGCTTACCCAGCTGGTCGATATACAACGCCCCCGGCACCACTAATCCTGGGAGACAGCACACCCTACGGCACCGATCCGGCGGCGTCCACAGAGGTCTTCGACTTCAACGACGTCTTCGACCTCAACGACGTCTTCAAGCGCAGCGGTGTGCCGTCACTGACCTTTGTCGAGCCGCCGGAGTTCTTCCGGCTCATCATGGCGTTGCGCACCACCGGCCGGGGCATCGTCGTCGAAGGGCCGTCCGGTATCGGCAAGACGACGCTGCTCAAGAAGGCGCTGGAACGGGCCGGGCCCTCACTGGGACAGGTCCAGATGCTCAGCGCCCGCAAACAAGCCGACCGCCCGGCAATCGAGCGGCTCCCGGAGCACCATGTCGGCACGGTTGCCGTCGACGACTTCCACCGGCTGCCCGCGGAGCTGCGGGAGAGGCTGCTCGACCATCTCAAGGTGCTCGCCGACGAAGAATCGACGGCCAAGCTCCTCGTCGTGGGGATACCGGGTACCGGCGCGAGCCTGGTCAACCTGGGTTTCGACGTGGCCACCCGCATCGACGTCTTCCGGCTGTCCGCGGCCGGTCTGCGCACGGACGGCAACACCCTCGTCCTCGACGTCATCGGAAAAGGCGAACAAGCGCTCAATCTGGTCTTCAAGGACCGTGCGCAGATCGTGCGGGCGGCGGCGGGGAGTCTGCTGACCGCCCAGATGCTGTGCTGGGAGCTGGCCGTTCTCCACGGTGTCGAGCGGACTCAGCCGTTCTCCGTGGAGATAGCCGGCGACGTCATCCGTGCGGAGACAAGGGTGATGCGTGATCTGGCCGCCAAGTACGATCCGGAGCTGGCCGGCTTCGCCGCGCTCGACGGACCCGCCGAAGCCACCTGCATCCATCTGCTTACCCAGCTGGGCCGCCATGATGACGGGGTCCTGCGCCTTGACGACCTGCGCGAGGACGTACGGGTGGACAACCCTGGCTTCGCCGCCGGGATCGACGCCTTCATCCGCAGCCACCCGGCCGGGCTGACCGGCTCCTCGGCCGCTATCGAGAAACATCTGCATTACGATCCACGGGCACGGATGATTATCGGCGAGGACCCTCAGCTGCTTTTCTACCTACGGCGCCGCAGCGCCGAACAGCTCGCCGAGGTGGCTGGCAAACGCCTGCCCCGGCCTCGCGACCAGGTTTTCGTCAGCTACAGCCACCGGGACAGGGCCTGGCTCGAACGACTGGACACCCACCTGCGCCCACTCATCCGCGACGGCATGCTCGACCTGTGGGATGACCGGCGTATTCAGACCGGGGACCGCTGGCTGACCGAGATCACCCAGGCCCTGGAACGGGCAAAAATTGCGATTCTTCTGGTCAGTGCCAATTTTCTTGCTTCCGACTTCATCAATCACAAAGAAGTGCCAAAGCTGTTAGCGGCGGCAGACGCCGGTGGCTGTCGGATCATACCAGTAATCATTGGGGCGTGCTTATTCAGTGAGGACAGGAGGCTGAACATGTTCCAGACGGCCAACCCTCCGGACAAGCCGCTGGACGCGCTGCCCAGGCATGCGGCCGACCGTTATCTGGTGGAGGTGGCGCGCCACTTTCTTCACCCATAGGGCGTGTCACCCGTCAGCCGAGCCAACCCGAACGGGTGATGGCGCCAGCACGGTCACAGCTCGCCATGCCTTGCACGCGCAACAGCCGTACCGTCTCGAAGCATGGCCGAGGTAACGCGGGGGCTGTCGGGCGACAGCTACAACGTACCGAATATAGCGAGCATAACGGATGCATCGGGCCCACCCGGCGCGTCGATAGCAGCTGCCGCGGGCCCAGCCGTGCTCTTCGAACGGGTCACGATCGCCGCCGGCCGGACGCCGGTGCTCACGGACGTCCACGGAACCGTCGAAACAGGCCATGCCGTCGCCATCATAGGCCCACGGCACGGTGGAAAATCAGCACTGCTCCAATCGATACTCGGGCTGGCACCGGTGCTCAAAGGATCGGTCACCGTGCTCGGTCAGCCGCCGGGGCAGGCCCGCCGCCAGGTCGCGTATATCCCGCCGGCCGACAGTTTCGACGGCAAAACTCGAGTCACCGTCATCCAGGTCGTACTCATGGGGCGCTACCGGTGGATCGGATGGGTACGGCGCCCCACCCTCGCAGACCGGACGGCTGCCGCCCGCGCGCTGGCGAGAGTCGGGCTCGCCGACCGTTCCCGTGACTGTTTCGAGACGCTGTCCGGCACCCAGCGTCAACGGGTGATGCTCGCACGCGCCATGGCCCAGCAGCCACGCATCCTCCTGCTCGACGAGCCACTCACCGAGGTCGACGTCCCCAGCCAGGCAGCGCTGTTGGCCACCCTCGCAACTATGCGATCAGCCGGCGCCAGCGTCGTGATCTCAACCGACGATCTCGCCCTCGCACATCTGGCCTGTGACGACGTGTTCCTGTTCAACCACCGTCAGGTCGCTTTCGGGCCGACCACGACCGTCCTGACCCAGCAGGCGCTCGATACCGCGTTCGGCGGCAGCACCGGCAGCACGCTGGAATCATTGCGCGACGCAACAATCATGACCCAATACAGATAGCCCCTTCGCGGAGCCCTGAACAGCGAAAAAACACCCTAACACCATAGATTTGTTACTAAAAGCAACAAGCACACCGGAATTCGGTCAGGTTCCGGGGAGTCCAGCCGAATTCCGGCCGGGATGACGGGCATCATGGACGACGCAGCCGGCGTGGGGAGTTGATCTGTTGTGATCGCGGGTCGTCCAGTGTCATCCGGTAGTCGTCCAGACGCATCCGCGGAGCGGGCCATCCGGATGGCGACGGTCGCGGCCGTCACCCTGGTCGCGGCGGTGGCGGCTTTCGTCTCCTACCGCCACATGCGTGGCGTCGCCCTCGAGCACGGCGAGGACTCCATGACCGCGGCGGTGCTGCCGCTCAGCGTGGACGGGCTGATCGTCGCCGCCTCCATGAGCATGTGGGCGGACCGCCGCGCGGGCCGGCGTCGTTCCCAGTTGTCCTATGCCCTGCTCGCCATGGGCGCGTGCGCGTCGCTGGCGGCAAACGTCCTGCACGCCGACCCGAACCTGACAGCCAGGGCCATCGCGGCCTGGCCGCCGTTGGCCCTGCTCGGCTCCTACGAACTGCTCATGCGTCAGATCCGCCCCGTGGGCCCGCTCCCCGACGCCCGCCACCCGACCACACACACGACAGATGTTCCGGTCGCGCCCGGTGAGAGGCTCAGCGGTAGGGTCAGCATCCCCGCCCCGCGTACAGGGCAGCCCACGCTCGGGCGGTCACCACTGTTCCTGGCTCCCGTCCCAGTACAAACACCCGATCACGTCGAAGCCGTCGAAGCCGTCGAAGATGTTGATCCAGCGGACACCATGAATCCGGCTGATCCAGTCGACGGACGCCGCGCGGCCGGGTACGAAGCGGTGGCGGAGGATGTGGACGATCTACCGGACACCGCGGCGGAACCGTCCGGTCAGGCATTCCCAGGGCTGGACACCGCCGGAAAACGTGACGCCATCATCCGCGCGCTGGAACAGAGCGACGGCTCGGCGGCACAGGCCGCCGCGCTGCTCGCCGCCCGCGGTATCAGCGTCAGCAAAAGCTGGGTCTACCAGGTCCGCAAGGACACCCGCTTCGCCGGTATCGACACCGGACCGTTGCCGATACCGTCCCGTCCTCCGGTCCGTCCGGCCCGTGGCCTGGGCCGCGGCCTCACCCCGACCTGGACCCGCACCCCCTGACGCTGCTCAGCACAATCATCAGCCACCGGACCAGGGCTCCCCGCGTGCCACGCCGAGGGCGTTGTACGGCGGATAGCCCGTCACGGGCGAGAAAACCCACTGGACGGCGCGCCTACCCTTGGCAGATGGAGTTCACCCAGTCCGACAAGCTCGCCGATGTCTGCTACGACGTCCGGGGTCCTGTTCTCGACCAGGCGACGCGGTTGGAAGCCGAGGGCCAGCGCGTCCTGAAGCTGAACATCGGCAACCCCGCGCCGTTCGGGTTCGCCGCACCTCCGGCGATTCTTCAGGCGGTAGTAGACAGCCTCGCCGACGCACAGGGTTACAGCGATTCCAAGGGCCTGGCATCCGCACGGGCGGCTGTGGTTCGTTACACCACCGGTAAGGGCGTCGCCGGAATCGACATCGACGACGTGTACCTCGGGAACGGCGTCTCAGAACTGATCATGATGTCCTTGCAGGCGCTGCTCAACGACGGCGACGAGGTGCTGCTGCCGGCACCGGACTACCCGCTGTGGACCGCGGTCGTCAGTCTGTGCGGCGGCCGGCCCGTCCACTACATGTGCGACGAGTCCGCCGACTGGATGCCCGACCTCGACGACATCGCAAGCAAGGTCACCGCCAGGACCCGGGCAATAGTGATCATTAATCCGAACAACCCGACCGGAGCGGTCTACAGCCGCGAGGCGCTGTCCAGTATCATCGAGATCGCCCGCCGGCACAACCTCATGATCTTCTCTGACGAGATCTACGACCGGATCCTCTATGACGACGCCGAGCACATCTCCACCGCGGCGCTCGCCCCGGACATCATGTGTGTCACGTTCAACGGGCTGTCAAAGGCCTATCGACTCGCCGGCTTCCGCTCCGGCTGGATGGTTGTCTCCGGTCCGCGCACGCATGCCACCAGCTACGTTGAAGGCCTCAACATCCTGGCGAACATGCGGCTGTGCGCCAACGTCCCGGGCCAATATGCCATGCGGGCCGCGCTTGCGGATGACAGCGGGGCCGGCGGCCTCGTGTTGCCCGGCGGCCGGTTGCACGAGCAGCGCGACGTGGTGTGGAAACTTCTCAACGATATTCCGGGCATATCGTGTGTGAAGCCACGCGGAGCGCTGTACGCGTTCCCGCGTATCGATTCGGCCGTTCACCGGATCGTCGATGACGAGCGGCTCGTCCTGGACCTGCTGCTGACCGAAAAAATTCTGCTCGTGCAGGGCACCGGCTTCAACTGGCCCAGGCCCGATCATATCCGGATAGTCACCCTGCCCGGGGTGGATGACCTCACCGATGCGATCGGCCGTATCGGCGGGTTCCTCGAGACCTACACACAGAGCTGACGACAGGAGGATCCCGTAATCATCGAAACGATCGAGAGCGAAAATAACGAAAACCGTTATCAATATTTTTCGCACGGTCGACCGCATGCCAACGAGCGTGGCCCCTTTGCCGCCCCCCGGAGGAAGCCAGCGGTGAGAGAGTGAAGGCTGTGTCCAGTGCCGAATCCAGCCGATCCGCGCCGCCCCCGGCATCATCGCGAGCCGTGTCCGGGTCGACGCCTCCACCCACATCCGCAGCGCCAGGGAGGTCGAGCGGTAACAGACGGTCCGCGCTCGGCCGGGGGACGGCCGTCCGGGCCACCCGCCAGGGCGATGCGGTCTCCACCGCGCTCGCCGAGATCGATGCCTTCACCAGCGCCCAGGACCTGCACGCGTACCTGCGCGACGGTGGTCAGGCCGTTGGCCTGACCACCGTGTACCGGCACCTGCAGGTCCTCGCCGACCGGGGTGAGGTGGACGTGCTGCGGCGTGACGACGGCGAGACCCTCTACCGCCGCTGCACCACTGACAATCACCACCACCACCTCGTGTGTCGTCGCTGCGGACGGACCGTCGAGGTCGAAGGACCGGAGATCGAGGTGTGGACGGACCACATCGCGACGGCGGCGGGCTTCACCGATGTGGCCCACACCCTGGAGATCTACGGGACCTGCGCCACCTGCGCGGTCAGTCCGGACTGAACCGGACTGAACCGGACTGGGGCCACGCGAGACTGGAGCCGGGTGCCGGGACTGTCTCCCAGGGCATCCTCAGCCGAGGCTCAGCAGGGCCGGAGCGAGCTCACGCCACTGCCGGCGGGGCAGCCCGCGGCGGTCCGCATCAAGGACCTGGACGCACACATGATCGGCGCCGGCATCAAGATGTTCGCTGATCCGGCCGAGCAGGACGTCCGGATCACCCCACGGCACGATCGTGTCGACGAGCCGGTCGGAACCCGCGCCCACAAGGTCGTCATCGGTGAAGCCGAAACGACGCAGGTTGTTCGTGTAGTTCGGCAGCCGCAGATACGAACCCGTGTGCCGCCGCGCCAGCTCCCGCGCGCTCTCGGGATTCGTGTCGAGGACGAACGCCTGTTCCGGGACGAGCAGCTTGCCCGGCCCGAGGATCTTCCGTGCGCTTGCCGTGTGCTCCGGCGGCACGAAGTAGGTATGCGCGCCGTCCGCCCGGACCCGTGCCAGCTCCAGCATCTTCGGGCCAAGCGCGGCCAGGACCCGTGTCGAGGATGCCGGTGGCACTGCCCGGTACTGCTCCCGAGCCGCCCGATCCATCTCGTCGAGGTATGCCCGCAGCTGCGTCAACGGCTTGGTGTAGGCAACGCCGCGGATCTCCATCAGGGACGCGTGTGACACGCCGAGCCCGAGCAGGAACCGGTCCGCGAATGCCTCGGCGAGGGTCAGCTGCCCGGCCGCCATCGTCTGGGGATGCCGGGCGAAAATCTGCGCGATCCCGGTCGCGACCGTGAGCCGGGAGGTCGCCGCGAGCATCAGCGCGGCTGTCACCAGGACCTCCCGGCCCTTGACCTCACCAGTCCAGACCGCCCGGTAGCCCAGCTCGTCGAGTTCGGCCACGGCCGCCCGGACAACCGAAGCCGGGGAGAAGTCGAACTGGCCGCTCCAGATCCCGACCCGACCGAGGTCACAACGGGCGGGCGGGCGCACGGTGTCGGCAGTGTCGGCGATGGCGCTGGCGGTGTCGGCGCCGCTCGCGGACGTCGGGGCAGTTGTCACAGCACCACGCTATCGGGACGCGCCAACCACGGCAGACAGCCGGAAGCCGTGTCCGGGGTTGCTCGCCACCATGGGACGACTATCGTCAGCTCCGCGGTGAACGGTCCCGCTGACCGCGGCGACCGGCTGCCCCAACCGGCGGCTGCGACCGACGATCTCGGGGACGGCCGAGGATGACCGGAGGACACTATGTCCGTTCCTGACACAGACGGGCCGAACGGCGCCGTCGCACCCGTCCCGCGTGATCCCCGGGATTCACGTGAATCACCAGGATCACGTGAATCCCGGGACGGCAGCCCGGAGCCGGTACGGCTGCTCACGCCGGGCGGTGAGCGGCTGCCCGACCAGACCTATGATCCCTACCTGTCAGACCTCACCGGCGCTGATCTGTACGGGCTCCTACGCGACATGGTGATCGCGCGCCGCTTCGACGAGGAGGCGACCGCTCTCCAGCGCCAGGGTGAGCTTGGCCTGTGGGCCAGCCTGCGCGGCCAGGAAGCCGCCCAGGTCGGCTCCGCCCGGGCGCTGCGTGCCGACGACATGGTCTTCCCGTCCTACCGGGAGCACGCGGTGGCCTGGTGCCGTGGAGTCGACCCGCTGGACATCCTCAGCCTGTTCCGTGGGGTCACCCACGGAGGATGGGACGCGGACGAACACGGGTTCCAGTGCTACGCGATCGTGGTCGGCTCGCAGGCCCTGCACGCCACCGGTTACGCGATGGGCATCTCCCGCGATCATGCGGTGGGTGCGGGTGGCAACGGCCACCGCATGCCGGCCACGCTGGTCTACTTCGGGGACGGAGCATCCAGCCAGGGCGACGTCAACGAGGCGCTCAACTGGGCGGGTGTCTTCGAAGCTCCGGTGGTGTTCTTCTGCCAGAACAACCAGTGGGCGATATCCGCGCCGGCCCGGCGGCAGACCAGGGTGCCGATCTACCAGCGGGCGTCAGGTTTCGGTATTCAGGGGATCCAGGTGGACGGCAACGACGTGCTGGCGACGCTCGCGGTAACCCGCTGGGCGCTGGAGTCGGCCCGCCAGGGACGCGCGACGCTGGTGGAAGCGGTGACCTACCGGATGGGTGCCCACACCACCGCTGACGATCCGTCCCGGTACCGCCACGCCGAGGAGCTGGCCTACTGGGGGGAGCATGATCCGTTGCAACGGATGACCGCCTATCTGCGCGCCGGTGGGCTCCTGGATGACCATGCGGCAGCCGCTCTCGACGCCGAGGCCGACGCCCTCGCGGCCACGTTGCGTGAACGTTGCCTGAGCCTGCCCGACCCGTCCCCACGCAGCATGTTCGAGCATGTGTACGTGGACGAGCCCAGAACCCTGGCGGCCATGCGGGACGCCTGGCCGGCAGCGGTACCGGCGGAACCGCCTGATCCGGAACCGGCCGGACCGGCGGCCTGGAACACCCGCCCGCCCCTGACGCGGGTCACCGCGATCGCGGCCACCGCGGGCATGACCGCCGGAATGCCGGCCGCACCGGGCCCAGCCCGCCAGCCACGAAAGGCTGTCTGACGGTGCGCTCGACACTGACGCTGGCCAAGGCCCTCAACACTGGTCTGCGCACGGCCATGGCCGCCGATGAGAAGGTCGTTGTGATGGGCGAGGATGTCGGCAGGCTCGGCGGCGTCTTCCGGATCACCGAAGGGCTGCTCGCGGACTTCGGCGAGGCTCGCGTCATCGACACCCCGCTGGCCGAGTCCGCGATCATCGGCACCGCGATCGGGCTGGCCATGCGCGGGTTCCGGCCGGTGTGCGAGATCCAGTTCGACGGCTTCGCCTACCCGGCCTTCAACCAGATCGTCACTCAGCTGGCGAAGATCCATTACCGGAACCAGGGGCGGGTCTGCTTGCCGGTGACGGTTCGCATCCCGTTCGGTGGTGGCATCGGCGCCGTGGAACACCACAGTGAGTCGCCAGAGGCGTACTTCTGCCATACCGCGGGCCTGAAAGTCGTGGCCTGCGCCAGCCCGGCCGATGCCCACACGATGATCCGGCAGGCGGTCGCGGCCGATGACCCAATAATCTTTTTCGAACCCAAGCGCCGGTACTGGGACAAGGGGGAGGTCGAGACCGACGAACCACTCGCCAACGCAACGCCGTTGCACGCCAGCCGGGTTGTCCGGACCGGGGGCGACGCGACGCTTGTCGCCTACGGCCCGATGGTACGGACCTGCCTGGACGCAGCCGCCGTCATGGCCGACGAGGGGCGCGAGCTCGAGGTCATCGACCTGCGCACCCTTTCCCCACTGGAGCTGTCCCCAGTGTTCGCGTCCGTTCGCCGCACCGGCCGGTGCGTGGTCGTGCACGAGGCGCCGTCGAACGTGTCCCTGTCCGCGGAGATCGCGGCCCGGGTGACCGAGGCGGCATTCTACTCCTTGGAGGCTCCGGTGCTGCGTGTCACCGGCTATGACATCCCATACCCGCCGTCCCGGCTGGAAGAACACCACCTGCCGGATGTCGACCGGATCCTGGACGCCGTCGACCGTTCCTTCCAGTACTGACGACCGGTGCTGGCCGACCTGTTGACCCAGCCCGTCGAGCCAGACCCGTCGAACCAGACCCGCGCGGCGCGCGCCAGGCCGCGAGCCGTCCGCCAGTTGGAGGTCACCTGTGCCGCGTGAACAGTTCCGCCTCCCCGACCTGGGCGAGGGTCTACCGGACGCCGAAATCGTCCGGTGGCTGGTGGCGGTGGGCGAGCCCGTGACGATCAATCAGCCGATCGTCGAGGTGGAAACCGCCAAGGCACTGGTGGAGGTGCCTTCACCACTCACGGGTGTCCTCGTCGTTCGACACGCCGAACCCGGCGACACTGTCGAGGTGGGACGGCCGCTGATCACCGTCGACACCGATGCTACGGCAGCGGCGGCGTCCCTCGGTCCGGCCACCCGACCGGAGCGAGGGACGGACAGCCCGGCGGACGGGCGGACACCCGTGCTGGTCGGGTACGGCCCGCGTACATCCGCTGGACCGTCACGCACCCGGCCCCGGCAGCGGACCGACGAGAACGGACAGAACAGGCAGAAGGAACGCAACAAACCGGACGGACCGGCAATCCGCCCAGAGCACGCCGAGCACGCCGAGCGGCGATCCCAGCCTGGGGTACTGGCGAAACCACCGGTCCGCAAGCTCGCTCGGGATCTCGGCATCGACCTGTGGCGGATCGCCGGTACTGGACCGCACGGAACGATCAGCCGGGCGGACGTCGAGGCGGCCCGGCTGCCTGCCCGCGAGGAGCCTGCCAGCCGCGTCCGCCGGATACCGGTGACCGGCGTCCGGCGCGCGACCGCGGCGGCGATGGTGGCCAGCGCGTACACCGCGCCGCAGGTAACCGAGTTCGTCAGCGTCGACGTCACCGAGATGATGGCGGCTCGGGACCGGATTGCCGCCCTGCCCGAGTTCACGGGTGTGAAGGTGACCGCGCTGTTGTTTGTCGCGCAGGCGCTGTTGACCGCGGTCCAGCGGCATCCAATGATCAATTCCAGCTGGGCGGAAGCGGCCGGTGACGCACCCGCGCAGATCCTCATCCATGAGGATGTCAACCTCGGGATCGCGGTGGCCTCGCCCCGAGGGCTCGTGGTGCCGAACATCCCGCGGGCGCAGGGGATGGGACTCGTCGCCCTCGGGCACGCCCTGCATGAACTGACCACGACTGCCCGCGCTGGAAAAATCACACCTGGTTCGCTACGCGGCGGAACCATCACAATTACCAATATCGGCGTGTTCGGAATCGACATCGGAACGCCCATCCTCAACCCGCCGGAGGCCGCGATCCTCGCCCTCGGCGCCATCCGTCCGACGCCGTGGATACACAACGGAGAACTCGCTGTCCGGACGGTTGCGCAACTCGCCCTGACCTTCGACCACCGGATCGTCGACGGCGAGCTCGCTGCCAGGGTACTCGCGGACGTCGGCGCGATGCTCGCCGATCCAGCCGTGGCCCTGGCTTGGAGCGCCCGGCAATAGGGACGCGGCGTGGCGGGGCTGGGGCAGGCACCTCGCCGCATCGCTGTCCATCCATCGCCCCGCGCGATGCACGTACCCCAGGCCCACTCCTTGATCCATGCCTGTGTTGCCGGGCGCCCTTGGCGCTGACCAGTCTTCGCGGCACCCGCGGACCCGCGTTCTGGTGTCTGTGAGTAACGGTTACCAGGCCATGGCGAGCACCCGCCGAGGTATCCACAAGATGGGACACAACAGACCAACCCGGGACATCAACCGGGACAAAGAGCACGGGATGGGGCGGACAACGGAGGAAGGAGCTCGCCTGGTACGGTTGCGCCTTGCTTACGGCTTCCGACACAGCTTCCGTACAAAGGGGTGAAACGCATGACGCGCGTGGAGGCACTGCAGGCCGCCGACGAATTTGTCGCCAAGGTCCTGACCTCCGCAGGCTCCAGCGGCCGTTTTAACGGACCTCTCAACCTCGCTGAACGCGTCGATCTGACGCTGCGGGTGGCGAGATTCCTGCTGGAGGGCCAGGGCACTTCCGAGGCCGACGACCTGCTCAAGCGGGACATGCGCAATGAGCTGGACCAGGCTTTCCCGCCGCTGCGTACGTCATGAAAAGACCGGTGGTCCGAGGATCACCCCGCCGTGCCGCAACAGGCCGACAGCGGGTGAACGCGCGGCAGGCGTTCGGCCGCGCACCGCTGCCGTCAGCTCCCGCGCACCTCCGCCGGGCATGTCAGGGGCTGGGAGCCTGGTAGCGGCGGGCCGCCGGGGGCGCGATCCAGGCTCTGTCTCGCGCGCCCGACGGTTGCATGTGGTGACCATTACCCCGCCCCGAGTCCGGACGGCGCCCGAGCGGCGCCCGGTGGGGAGCAGCCGTCAGAACGCGTCCTCAGTCAGGTCCATCAAGTCGAGATCGGTAGCCTGGAGGACGCTGAGCCGAATCGACAGTTCGGGCAGCACGTTCGCGACGAACCACCGGGCTGTGGACACTTTGCCCTCGTAGAAGGCACGCTCCCTGGCTGCCGAGGCCTGTTGCGATCCGGCGAGCGCCGCTGTGGCCACCTCGGCCTGACGCAGCAGCAGCCAGCCGATCACAAGGTCGCCGACACTCATCAGCAGCCGCGTGGTGTTCAGACCCACCTTGTACACCTGCCTGGGATCCTGCGCGGTACCGGCGAGAAAACCGGTCAGCACATCGATCATGGACTGGACGTTCTCCAGCGCGGCAGCGAGGATCTCCCGCTCCCGGCGCAGTGCGCCGTCCCCCGCGCCGTCCTTGGCGAAGCTCTGGATCTCGGTGAACAACGCGGTGAGGGCCTGGCTGCGATCTCGCACGATCTTGCGGAAGAAGAAGTCCTGTCCCTGGATGGACGTGGTGCCCTCGTACAGGGTGTCAATCTTCGCGTCGCGGATGTACTGCTCGATCGGGTAATCCTGCAGGTAGCCAGAACCACCGAAAACCTGCAGGGACGTCGCCAGCAGTTCATAGGACCGCTCGGAGCCAACGCCCTTGACTATCGGCAGCAGCAGGTCGTTGAGCCGTCCGGCGATGTCGTCCGGCGTGCCCGCGGCGTTCGCCACGGCAACCCTGTCCTGGACGGTGGCGGTGTACAGGACCAGCGCGCGCATGCCTTCCGCGTACGCCTTCTGCGACATGAGCATCCGCCGGACGTCCGGGTGATGAATGATCGTTACACGCTGTGCGGCCTTGTCCATGAGCTGCGTCAGATCAGCGCCCTGGACCCGGCTCCGCGCGAACTCCAGGGCGTTCAGATACCCCGTGGACAGCGTCGCGATGGCCTTGGTGCCCACCATCATGCGGGCGTACTCGATGACCTCGAACATCTGGGCGATACCGTCGTGGACGTCCCCGACGAGCCAGCCGACCGCCGGGTGCTTCTCGCCGAAGCGCAGCTCACAGGTGGTGGATACCTTCAGCCCCATCTTCTTCTCGACGCCGGTGACGTAGACGCCGTTGCGCTCGCCGGGTTCGCCGGTCACCGGGTCCACCAGGAACTTCGGGACCAGGAACATGGACAGTCCCTTGGTGCCCGGTCCGCTGCCCTCTGGCCGGGCAAGAGTGAGATGGAAGATGTTCTCCGGAACATCCCAGTCACCTGAAGTGATGAATCGTTTCACACCCTCGATGTGCCAGGTGCCGTCGGCCTGCGCCAGCGCCCTGGTGCGGCCCGCGCCCACGTCCGAACCCGCGTCGGGCTCGGTGAGCACCATCGTCCCGCCCCATTGCCGCTCGATCGCCTGGCGGGCGAACGTCCGCTGCGCGGCGTTGCCGAGCCCGTCGAGAATCCCGGCGAAGGTCGGACCGCTCATGTACATGAACGCTGCCGGGTTGGACCCGAGGATGAGCTCCGAAGCGGCCCAGACGACCGATGGCGGGGCACCCATACCGCCCAGGTGCGCCGGTACGAAAAGGCGCCACCACTCGCCGGCCATGAGGTCCACGTAGGACTTCTTGAACACCTCTGGCAGCGTGACGGTGCCGGCGTCCGGGTCGAACACCGGTGGATTGCGGTCGGCCTCCGCGAAGGACTCGGCCAGCGGACCGGTGGCCAGCCTGTCGACCTCGACAAGCACGTCGTGGGCTGTCTGACGATCCATATCCGCGAACGGGCCGTGCTCCAGTGTCTGGTCCACGCCCAGCACCTCGAACAGGTTGAACTCGATGTCGCGGAGGTTGCTCTTGTAGTGCCCCATGGTGGTCTCCCCGGGAAGTGCCGGCTTCGGTTGTCACCGAGGGAACCGGCATGCTCCTACTGGCTAGTAACTAATACCCATGCTACTCGCTGGTAACCATCCATGGAACAAATACTGGAACAACGTGATAGCTAACAGAATAGCGCTAAAAAAGTTACTTTTAGTAACATTTGATCAATCTTCATATCAACATCCAACATTTTACTACTTTTCGCAAGCAGATGACTACCCAAAGTGCCGCTATTACGAGGCGTCGCTCCAGCGAGAGCTGCCATCACGCTCACGAATGCAGGCGACCAGACGCCCGTCCGCACCCTGGACGACCCCATCGCCATCGGTGCTGGCGTCGCACTCGGTACCCGGCACCGGCGCAACCGGCCCCCGTGGCGGTGGCGGACTCGCCACCCCCCAACGCGACTGGCCCGAATCCGCCCGCCCGCAATAGAGAAGCAGCCCGTTCACGGCCTGCCGTGGAACGGAGTCGACGCTCGGGAGACATGGTTCCCCAACGAACACGGCCCGCATCCGCTCCGCTGGGACGGTCGGGGCCGGGGCATCCTGGCCTGGGCCTGGGGTAGCGGGCCCCGGAGTACCCGCGGCGCCGCTGCCGGCTTCGCTCCCCGCGTCGTTCGGGGATGTCCCGGGAACGGTCGCGGAACCCGGCCTCGCGGGATCCTCCGAGGTGGTCGGGCTGTCCCCAGACCGCGACGGATCGCGCTGGCCACCGGCGGGCGGAGCGGTGGCGAGCGGAGCTGTAGCGGGCGGGGTGGTGGCGGTGACCACCGGTGACTTCGATGACGTATGCGTCTCCGCGCCGGCGGTGGTCGAGGCACACCCGACCAGCAGGGCAACCAACAGCCCGAGCGCCGTGGTGGTGACGACCGGGCTCCCCGCGCCCCGGACCGCCCCGGCCTCGCCGCGGCTCGCGTCGAGCGCGGTGTCCCTTCCCCGCTGTCCAGCCACCACATCAACCAGCTTAGGTAGGACCGCCAAAGCACGGAGCGACTTGGTCCGCGAGCAGCGGGTTTGGGGCGTATCTGATGGATCTTCGATCGTGCGGATCAATGCCCAGAAGGCGTCCTGCCACATCGCTCCCCGTACGCCGCTGCGCGCCGCACGGGGACCCCGGCTCGTCGGTCCGGATAGAACACCGCTATCCGGGCCTCCTCCGCCTTGCGGGCCACCTTCTGAATCATCGCCCACATCGACCAACATCCATCAGACACGCTCCAGGCCGCTGGAACGAAAACGGGCAGTCGATGGTGGCAACCGATGTTTTTGCCCGATCATCCGCCGGGACGCTCGCCTGCCAGACATCCAAACAAGATCAATTAGTTCGCCAAAACCCGTCACCGGGGGAGCCGAGGCAGCCACCCCGCCCGCCGCTGTGGGACAGATCACGATCATCTGAAACGACTGACACCGGCATCAGCGTCCCGTCTGGCATCGCCGCGGCCTACGATCCGGCACATGGTCGCCTGCCCGACATGCGGAAAGGCCAACCCAGAGGAAGCACGCTTCTGCTTCTCCTGCGGTACTCCGCTGCCCACGTTCGGGATCGGCGCTCGCAAGACTGTAACGATCATGTTCTGCGACGTCACCGGTTATACCGCCATCGGTGAACAGCTCGACTCCGAGCCACTACAGCAGGTGATGTGGCGCTTCTTCAGCGCCGCCCGCGAAGTGATCTCGGCCCACGGAGGCAGCGTCGAGAAGTTCATCGGGGACGCGGTGTTCGCTGTTTTCGGTATCCCGATCCTGCATGAGGACGATGCGCTGCGCGCCGCCCGCGCCGCCCTCGAGATCCGCGCCAGCATGGCCACGCTCAACGCCGATCTCCAACGGGACTGGGGATTTCGGTTCCGGATCCGCATCGGCATCAACACGGGCGAGGTCACCGTCGGCGGGCCTGGTACCGGTGGCGGCGTGACCGGCGATGCCGTCAATGTCGCCTCTCGCCTGGAGGAGGCCGCCGACCCCGACGAGATCCTCATCGCTGAGGCGACCCTACGGATGATCCGCTCGGATGTGCGCAGCGAACCGGTCGGCCCCCTGGTGGTCCAGGGCAAGAAGGCCCCCCTGCGGGCCCATCGCCTGATCGGTCTGGCGCACCCCGGCGTCGGCCCCGGCGCGCGGTTCGCCCCGGACGGCTTTGTCGCGCCAGTGATCGGCCGGGACCGGGAACGCCGCCGCCTCGATGACGCCCTCGAACAAGTGATCGAAGAACGTACCTGCCACCTGTTTACCCTGCTCGGCCCCGCCGGCATCGGGAAGTCCCGAATGGTCGGGGAGTTCTGCGAGGCGATGGCTCCGCGGGCGACGGTGCTCACCGGGCGCTGTCTGTCCTACGGCGAAGGCATCACGTACTGGCCGCTGATGGAAATGGTCCGCCAGGCGACCGGCATGTCCGCCGACGAGAGCGCGCCCGAGGGCCGGCGTCGCCTGCGCGAGCTGCTGGAGGGCGTCGACAACGTCATCGGCGACGCCGCCGCCGTGGTGGACGGGCTGGCACCGCTGGTCGGCCTCGGGGGTGCTGAAGTTGGCGCGCAGGAGAGCTTCTGGGCGGTCCGCACCTTTCTGGCCGCGCTCGCCGAGAAACGTCCGCTGATCGTCTGGTTCGATGACGTCCACTGGGCTGAGCCGACCCTGCTGGACCTGATCGAGCATGTCGCCGACTGGTCCCGGGAGGCACCGATCCTGCTGCTGTGCCTGTCCCGGCCGGAGCTGCTGGAGGAGCGCCGGAGCTGGGGCGGAGGCAAACTCAACGCCACGTCGATGCTGTTGCAACCGCTGAGCGAGGAACGCTGCCAGCGGCTGATCCGCACGTTGATGGGGTCCAACGACCTCGACCCCGCGCTGGTCTCCAGAATCACCGAGTCAGCCGCGGGGAACCCGCTGTTCGTCGAACAGACGCTCGCGGCCCTGGTCGACGACGGGTTGTTGCGCCGGGAGGGCGACCGGTGGATCGCGACCGGCAACCTTGGCTCGGTCCAGGTCCCACCCACGATCTCCGCGCTGCTCGCGGCCCGTCTCGACCGGCTCAACATGCACGAGCGGCGGGTGCTGGAACGTGCCGCCGTTGTCGGCCAGCGGTTCTACCTCGACGCGGTGGTCGAACTGTCCGCCCCGGCGGACCGGGCCGGCGTGGCCGCGCACTGCCAGGCGCTGGTACGCAAGGAACTGGTTCATGCCGACCGGTCGGACCTGCCCGGTGTGGAGGCCTTCCGGTTCCTGCACGTCCTGCTGCGCGACTGCGCCTACCAGGCGACATCGAAGCGCCAGCGCGCCGAGCTGCACCAAGGCTTCGCCGCCTGGTTGCAGGCCCGGATGATGGGGCGCCCCGGTGAGCATGATGAGCTGGTCGGGTATCACCTGGAACAGGCGTACCGGTACCGGGTCGAGCTCGGGCTGCGCGACACCGAGACCGCGGAGCTCGGGCACCGCGCCGCGGCCTGCCTGATCGAAGCCGCTGACCGGGTCCGCCAGGGCGACGAGACAGGCGCGGCCGGGCTGCTCAAACGAGCGATCACACTCCTTCCCGTCACCGATCCGCTGCGCATCCGTGCCGAGATCGACCTTGGCTGGGCGCTGCACTCGTTCGGCCGGTTCAGCGACGCCGAACGCATGCTGCGCCAGGCCACGGACCGGGCCGCCCGGATCGGCGACACCGGCCTGCGGGCGCACGCGCGGCTCGCCCACCTTCGGCTCATGTTCGCGACAAGCCCGGAGGGGCTGGTCGCTGAGACCCTCGGTGAGGCGACCCGGGCACTACCGATCTTCATCCAGAACGGGGACGAGGTCGGTGCCGCGCTCGCCTGCCGCAGCCAGGCCGCCGCTCACATGGCCGCTGGCCGCTATGCCCTGGCCGAGCGGGCCATGCAGGCCGCCGTCCGCCACGCCGAGGAGTCCGGCGTACTTCGTGATGCCCAGACCATGCGCCGTGACCTCGTCCATCTGCTGAGCCTTGCCCCTCGCCCGGTCGGCGAGTCGGTCGACCGGGCCACGCGGGCGCTGGCCGGTGTTGGGGACGACCGCGGCCTGCGCCGTTCCCTGCTCGCCCAGCTGGCCGTGCTGTTCACGATGGCGGGAGACCTCGATGCCGCCATGGACCACCTGGCCCGGGCTGAAGAGATCGTCTGGGACGTCCGGAGCCCCCGCGGAGATCCGCTCTACGGGGGCTTCGTTGTTGCCCGTATCGCCCTGCTGACCGATGACCTCGACACGGCCGAGCACGAGCTGCGGCGCAGCTGCCGCCGGCTGGCCCGGATGGGTGAACGCGCGCACCTGGCCACGCGTGCCGCGGCCCTCGCCGACGTCTTGCTCAAGCTCGAACGCCTCGACGAGGCAGCCACCTACGTGTCCCGCTCCCGCGACGCCGCTGCCGGCGACCAGGTCCCCGCGCAGGCTGGCTGGTGCGGGGTGCACGCGAAGGTGCTCGCGATGCGCGGACGTGAGGTCGAGGCCGTCCGGTTCGCCGAGGCCGCGTGCGATCTCGCCGGCAGGACCGACGACTGGGACGGGCAGGCGCAGGCATGGCTGGCCTATGCCGAGGTGCTCCACCGGACCGGCCAGGGCGACACGGCCGGCCCGAAGATTGACGCGGCGATCGCATGCTACGAGAAGAAGGGCAACATCGCCGGGGCTGCCCAGGCCCGCCGGTTGTTCGAGGAGTTCTCGGTCCCCGCGTGACGGTCTTTCCGAGAAGCTACGGCGAGCTGAGCAGACCGCGGGCGCAGGCTTCTTCCTGGAGCTGGTGGAGCTCCTCTGCCCACAATCGGAAACGCTCCATAGCGTCGAGCTCACGGGCCAGCGCCCGGGCGAGGCGGGGGACGGTGAGGCGCTCGAGGGGAGTGCGCAGCCAGGGACGGTCGGCGATCTCCTCCTCACTGACCCGCACATAGGCCGCCCGGTACAGAACGATCTCGGCTTGCGAGATCTCAAGCTGTTCGAGCAGCATCCGCATCCGCGCCCGCAACTGGGACTCGGTCGGCACGGCGCGCCCGACGGGCCACGGACCGCGGTAGGGACCGCGCAGCGGCGGGCCTTCCGGCGATCGGCCGCCTGAGCCCGCCGGTTGCGCAACGGCAGGCCTCGACATACCAGACATGGTGACAGGAGACGAATTCGGCCGGGTGCCCGGCTTGCTGCCGGACGCCCGCCGTGAGCCAGGAGGCTCCTCAGCGCATCCCGGACACACGAAAAAACATGATCACATCTGTGTCAGCCACACCTGTGCCGGCCACGCGCCGGCCGATCGCGGCGCTCACCCTGGACGGACGAAGCCGTCGCCAGAAGGTGAATTTCCCACAACCGTGGGTAACAGAAGTGTGGAGGCACAGAGAGATCACGGAAAGACTTTCCGTGTTTTCGGGCGAGCCGCGGAGGACGCGATGGCCGGATCCATAGCAATTGTGCTGGGATTCCCACTGGTGCTCATGATCGGCATGCTGGCTATGCACCAGGTGGAACAAATGATCGAAAAAGTACGCCGGCCCCGGCTCCAGCTGGTTCCCGACCTCGATGACGAGTCCCCCGGCGACGTCGAGGATGGCGGACCACCGCCTGTGCGGCTGCTACGGCTGATCGTGTCGCGCCAGTCCGCGCATCCGTGAGCCCGCGCATCCGTGAGCCCGCATGCCGTCCGTGCGCATCCCCGGGCGCCCAGCGGGGCGGGAGGTCAGTGCGCGGGACCGCCAGCGGCGGCGGAGGCCGGCGCGCCCGATCGCCGTGACCCGGCATCAACCCGCAGGCGGCCGGTCAGACCGGTCGAACGCAGCAACGCCATGAACGCCGGGGAGGCCCCCCGCACCCGAAGGCTGGAGTGGACTCCTCGCAACAGCAGTTCGGCCCGCAGCAACGCCGCCATGCCAGCGATGTCGACGGCATGCAGGCCGTCGACATCCACCGTCACGTCCGTGCCGCCGCGGCCCAGCAGTTCATGGATCTCCTGGCGGAACCGCAGCCGGCCGCGGGTATCGAGTTCGCCATCGAGCACGATGAGCACATCGCACCCCGAGTGGGTCACCGACATCCGCAGATGACCGGCTTCGACCTGCATGTTTCCGCCCCCCGGTACTCCCGCCGGCACCTGTCGTCGGCACCCGTCGTCGTTCCGCGCCGCCTGGCCGCGGCCCCGCACCCCGGCCGGTTGGCAGCGAGGCGACACCTCCTGGCTCATATCGTCCTGGCGGTCCGGCAGGCCTCCCGAACCGAACCGCCCACAGGATGCTCTCTCCCCGAGCCACGGGATACGTACACCCCATGCAGCGATACTACCGAGGGTAACCAAGATCCCGGATTTCACTGACGAAAAGCAAGAGATGTGCCACGCATTAATGTCGGATAACACGAATTACCGTCGTACCGGCGTGCTCGATGATTCAGACAATCCGGCCAGATCAGGACTCGCGCTCCGATGGCTCGTTCGCGGCACGGAACCGGCGGATGAGACTGTTGGTGGAGCTGTCGTGCGCCAGCTCCACCGGCCCGTCTGCCGACAGCTCCGGAATGATCCGCGCCGCGAGCGCCTTGCCGAGCTCCACACCCCACTGATCGAAACTGTTGATATTCCAGATCGCACCCTGAGTGAAGACCTTGTGTTCGTAGAGAGCGATCAGCTGACCGAGCCGGAACGGGGTCAGCCGGTCGGCGAGAATCGTGTTGGTAGGCCGATTTCCAGGAAATGTCCGATGTGGGATGATTTTCCGGTCTACGTGTTCGGCGGCGACCTGCTCGGCCGTCCTGCCGAACGCCAGCGCCTCGGTCTGGGCGAAGAAGTTCGCCATCAGCAGTACATGGTGGTCCACGCCACCCGCACGCACGTCGTGGCTGGCGGTGAGAAAACCGATGAAGTCGGCGGGGACCAGCGCGGTTCCCTGGTGGATGAGCTGGAAGTAGGCATGCTGCCCGTTGGTACCGGGGGTCCCCCACACGACCGGACCGGTGGGGACAGGCACCGTTCGCCCAGCCCGGTCCACCGACTTGCCGTTGCTCTCCATGTCCAGCTGCTGGAGATAGGCGGGAAAACGCCCGAGATAGTGGCTGTAGGGCAGCACCGCATGGGTCTGCGCACCGAAGAAGTCCCGGTACCACAGGCCGAGCAGACCGAGCAGCACCGGTAGGTTCCGCTCGAACGGGGCGGTACGGAAGTGCACGTCCATCGCGTGGAACCCGGCGAGCATGTCCCGGAAGTTGTCCGGCCCGATCGCCAGCATCAGGGACAGGCCGATCGCAGAGTCGAGCGAGTAACGCCCGCCCACCCAGTCCCAGAATTCGAACATGTTGGCACTGTCGATACCGAACTCGGTCACCTTCTCCGTGTTCGTCGAGACCGCCACGAAGTGGAACGGAACCGCGTCCGGGCCGAGCGCGTCGACCAGCCAGGCCCGCGCGGCGCGGGCGTTCGCGAGCGTCTCCAGGGTGGTGAAGGTCTTCGACGACACGATGAACAGCGTCTCGGCCGGGTCGAGATCGGCTGTCGCTTCCCAGATGTCGGTACCATCCACATTCGATACGAAACGGAACTGTATCGAGCGGTCGGAGTAATCCTCTAGTGCTTCGTATGCCATGGCCGGCCCGAGGTCCGAACCTCCGATCCCGATATTGACAACAGTCCGGATATGCTTCTCGGTCACGCCGGTCCAGACACCGGAACGGACCTTGTCAGCGAACACCGACATCCGCTCGAGCACGGCATGCACCTGGGGAACGACATTCACACCGTCCGCTTCGACGACGGCGTCCGCGGGGGCGCGCAGCGCGACATGAAGAACAGCCCTGCGCTCAGTTGTGTTGATCTTCTGGCCGGTGAACATCGCCTCGATCTGTGCACGCAGCCGCGCGCGCTCGGCCAAAGCCACCAACAATTCCAGCGTCTGGTCGGTTACCCGGTTCTTCGAGTAGTCGAGGTACAGGCCGTCGGCTGCCACGGCGAGTCTCTCGCCCCGGTTCGGGTCATTGGCAAAAAGGTTACGCAGATGGACGTCGGCGAGCTCGGCGAAGTGCTTGTCGAGAGCTGTCCATTCCGGCGTTCCCATGATAGGAGAGGCGTGCTGGACGGCATCGATGGACGGCTCGATAGGCGACATGATTTTTCGGGACCTCCCAGTCCGATGGCCGCGGGCGCGTCGGCGACATGTTCACGATCCTGCATGCCCCACGCGAGGTCCACGCCACCGCGTCACCGACCAGGTCACCGCGCGCGTCACCGGATGAGCCGCGGCGCCAGCCCGCCAGCGGGACAGCGGATGCCCGTTGCGCCGGACACACAAAACGATTACACACAGCTCCAGAATGAATCCGAAAAGTCATCAACAAGATGCTGTTATGATCTATATCACTGATCTACCAGAGTCACCCATGACCACCCGGAGATGCGCATGCGACGACAGCCGTACACTCACGACTGAATTCATGGCTGAAGGGGATGTCGGTCGTCGGCGTGACCCCCGCCGGGCACGGCCGCGGCGAATGCCGTCCATACGGTGGCGAACGGAAACTGGCCTTTGTTGATCGATCGCTCGCTGGTGCAGACCGCGCTCCCCGGCTACCAGGTCGAAGGGGAACTCGGTCGTGGTGGCTATGGGCTTGTGCTCGGCGGCCGACATCGTTTGATCGGCCGGAATGTCGCGATCAAAGTCCTGCTCGACACCGCCGGTGACGTGAACCTGCGCGCCCGTTTCCTCGCCGAGGCACGGGTACTGGCCGAACTAGACCATCCACATATCGTGCGCATCCACGACTACATCGAGCATCAGGGCACCTGTCTGCTCGTCATGGAGCTGCTCCCCGGCGGCACGCTGCGCCAGCGGTTGGCGGCCGGCCCGATGTCGCCCGAGGCCACCTGCGCGCTGGGTCTTGCCGCGGCGGGCGCGCTGGATGCCGCGCACGCCCACAACGTCCTGCACCGCGACATCAAGCCCGACAACATGATGTTCGCTTCGGACGGGCTGCTCAAAGTCACCGACTTCGGCGTGGCAAAGATTTTCGAAGGTACCGAGACCACGGCGAGCGGGGTTCTCGGGACGCCTCGCTACATGGCTCCCGAACAGATCACCGGTGGTCGCCTGTATGTCTCGACCGATCTCTACGCGCTCGGCGGGGTGCTCTACGAGCTACTGGCCCGCCGGCCGCTTTTCGGCCGGGCCCTGTCCGTGGGCGCGCTGGTCAACCATCACCTCAATGTGAATCCACCACCGCTGACCGACGTGCCCGAGCCGATCAGTAGAGTAATCATGAAAACGCTGGTCAAGGACCCAGCCGCCCGCTTCCCGAGCGCCACCCAGTTCGCGCTCGAACTCGCCCAGGCCGCCGCAGGCACGTTCGGCCCGGGCTGGCTCGCCCAGTCAGGCATCGGGGTCCGCCTCGACGACGAGGTACGGCACGCGGCACAGCGCCAGCCAGCCAGGCCGGGCCCGGCCGGCCCGCGGCCGCCGACGGCATCCGGGTCCGCGCCGAGCGGTCCGCGCGGATGGTCCCCGGACGCTGACCCATGGGTACCGCCGGCGACGGACACTCCGCCGACCAGGCTCGCCCCGGAGCAGTTCCCGCCGCGCGGCCAGGGAGCCGGACCGGCTCAGCAGCCGCTGGCACAACCTGCCTCAGGATGGTGGCAGGCGAACCCGTTCGTCCCGCCGGCCGGCCGGGGTTTCACCCCGGCCGGGACGCCTGCTCCGGCCTGGCCGGCACAACCGCAACCAGTGGCCGGCTACCCGCCACCGTGGCAGCAACAACGCCCTGCGCAGCCGTCCCAGCCGTCCCGCCGGGCCTGGCTCATCGCCGGTGTCGCGGGCATCGTGATACTCGCGCTGGTCTTCAGCCTCGCGCTGATGGCCGCCAGGAACCATCATCGCGATCAAGCCACGCCGTCCGCGACCTACTCCCCTGGTGTGGCCTATGCCGGCCCGTCGGTGACGCTGTCGGGGCTGGACGCCTATGACGTCACCATCGACCGGGCTGGTGCGCTCTACATCACCGACTGGACCAGTCATCAAATCCACAAAATCGGCAAAGACGGGACCGTCACGACCGTCGCCGGCACTGGGACCAGCGGCTTCACCGCGGACGGCGGTCCCGCAAACCAGGCACAGCTCGACAGCCCAGCCGCAACGGTGCTGGACTCGTCGGGAAACATCTATATCAGCGACTCAAGCAACCAACGCATTCGGAAGATCGATACAAACGGGATCATCAGTACGATCGCGGGTACCGGGACGGCGGGCTTCACCGGGGATGGCGGCCCGGCGACCGCCGCGCAGCTGAACGAACCGAATGGGCTGGCCCTCGCGGCCGACGGCACCCTCTACGTCGCCGACTACGGCAACCAGCGCATCCGGCGGATCAGCCCGAGCGGCGTTATCACGACAGTGGCCGGTGTCGGTACCAAGGGCTTTTCCGGGGACGGCGGGCCTGCCACAGCAGCCGAGTTCGACAACCCGAACGGGCTGGCGATCGCCGCTGACGGCACCCTCTACGTGGCGGATCTCGGCAACGAGCGCGTCCGGAAGATCGACCCGCACGGGACCATCAGCACGGTGGCCGGTAACGGCGCCTACGGCTATGACGGGGACGGCGGCCCCGCGACCGCGGCCAAACTGCGCATCCCAAGCGTCGCGGTCAGTCCTGACGGCATCCTCTACATCGCTGATTACGGCAATCAGCGCGTCCGGCGGGTGACGTCCGACGGTATGATCGCCACCGTTGCCGGCAACGGGACCGAAGGCTACGCCGGGGACGGCGGCGCAGCCACCCGGGCACAGCTGTCAAGCCCGACCGGCACCGCTGTCGACGGCGCGGGCAACCTCTACATCGCCGACGACAAGAACGACCGGATCCGCCGGGTCGACTCGAACGGTGTCATCACAACCGTGGCCAGGGCGAAATAAAACCTGACGAAACAGACCAAGAGGCTCCGGCAGTAGGGCGTTCGATCAGGGAGCGGCGTCCGGGCGGATGGA
>NZ_CAKJTM010000003.1:56247-86051 GCF_917627345.1 Protofrankia sp. CiP3
ATGAACTTCCGGCGCCGACCACTAAGCCGATGAACCGGCCATCGAGGGCTCCCGACGGTCCGGACAGAAGACACCACGCGTATTCAGTTGGTTACGCAAACGAGTTATCAGCATGTCGGAACACCGTGGGTAGCGGCAGGCTCCGGTCATCGTGGACGGCGCCCGTCCACCCGTCTTCCCCGCGAGGTCTGGCATGAAGAAGCTCGCACCGGTGTGCGCAATCGCGTTTGTGATCTTCTATGTTGCGAACACACCCACCGACGCGGCCAGTCTGGTCCAGTCGACGGTCTGTCTGCTCGGGAACATCGCGGACGGAATCTCGCACTTCGTCACCGCCGTCGCATGAGAAGCCCAGCACGCTCACGGACCGGCGAGGGGACGTGTCACCGCCACGATCGACGTCCAGTCCGACAGGTCCGATTCGACGACTCCCCAGCGAGCGCCCTTCGCCGCGATCACCCGGCCGTCACCGACGTACATCCCGACATGGCCAGGTGCCACGGGCGTACCGTCGGCGCCCGGGATGAACAGCAGGTCGCCGGGCTGGGGATCAACCCCGGACACCGACGGACCAGCCCGCATCTGGTCAACGGTCACCCGCGGGATCGACACCCCGATCTGTGCGTACGCCGCCTGCACGAGCGACGAGCAGTCCCAGGCGTCCGGCCCGGTCGCGCCCCACACGTACGCCTTGCCGAGCTGGGAGCGCATGAATGCCACCACCGGAGCGACGGCGGTGGCCGACACCGGCGCCCCGGTGGCGACGGCGTCACCGTAGACCTGCGCCAACGCGAGGATGGTTCGTACGTAGTTGCGGGTTTCCGGGTAAGGCGGAAGACCAGCGTAGGCCAGCACGGAGCCGGGCCCCGCGTTGTAGGCCGCGAGCATGTTCTCCTGCGAATCGCCAGGCACCGACGCCACGGACGCGGCCACCTCGCAGTCATAACGGGCCGCGGCCGGGATGGCGTCAGCTGGATTCCACACATCCCCATGGCCGTGGATCGCCCATGTCCTGGGCATGAACTGGGCGATCCCCATCGCGCCCACGCCGGACTGAGCGGTCGGGTTGAAGCCGGACTCCTGATGCAGCTGGGCTGCCAGGACGGCCGGAGTGACCTCGTCGCAGCCGGCGTTGTTCGCCGCTTCGGTGATCATGGGCAGGTACTCGGGCGGGATGCCATCCCCATTGGTGATGACCCGGCTCCGCCCAGATCCGTTGTTCCCGATGAACGGCCCAGCGATGATCACAACAATCGCCACGACCACGAAGACGAACGCGATGACGGTTCCTGTGAGACCGACGCCTGTCCAGATCATCCACCGCCGCCGGCTACGTGCCCGGTCCGCTCCCGACACCATCGTTTACCGGCCCGGCGCATCGCCGTAGGAGTTTGCGAGATCCGCTCCGGCCACCAGCCAGGTGCCGTCGGGCTGGCGCAACAACGTCAGCAGCGGGTTCGACACGGTCTCCACCCGGTCACCGGTGTGGTCGCTCACAGTCGTGCGACGCACGTTCAGCAACAACACCACCCGGCCGGTGGCCTTGGTGTCGACACCGCCGAACGAGGATGTGGCCAATACCACGACCGTGGACCGGGTGCCGGCCGCCTGCAGGTCGGACCAGGCCCGGTCCGCTCCCGACACGGCGCCTTCACCCAGGCCGTCCCCGCCGAGCTGGGCGAAGAAGTCCGGGGTCATACAGTTGCGGGCGCGCGCCAAGCCCGCGTTCGGCCCGCTGTCGGCCCGCGCGTCAAAGGACTGCCAGCGAACGAAACAGTCCGCAGCCACGCTTGCGGGATCATAGGTGTCCAGCGGAGTGGGGGCCGGTGCTGAGGCAGTGGCGAGAGGAGGGCCGGGCGGTATGTTCGCGGCCGGTGGCGGCCCGGTCACGGGTGGGCCGGTGGTGGCTCGCGCCGCAACGTCACGGATCGCCGAACAGGCCGGCATAACACCACCCAGCAGCACCAGCGCGGTCACAATCACGATCATCCTGGACGCCTGCCGGGACAGCGTCGATTCGACGTGCGAACCGGGAGACATCACTCCCGGCCGTCCAGCCAGTCCCGGACCCGGCCGCGGCGGACACGCCACTGGTGACCTATCTTGCGGGCCGGGATCTCCCGTTCAGACAGGAGCTTCAGCACCGTACTCTCCGAGAGCCGCAACCACGCGACAAGCTCGTCGACCGTCAGCACGTCATCGTCCGCGGGATCCCTGCCTGCCGCGAACGCCGCCACCGGGACGCCTTCCTGTGCCACGCGACGACCCCCTTCCCGAGCACATCGTCGCTGGCGCCGGAAGTTACACCCATGCAAGCCACCGTGACGAGTCCTGAAGGGGGCTTGTCATACTTGAACTGCTCGTGTTACATCGATCCGTTCAAAGCAGAAACCAACCAACCACAAGTAGCGGTAATGGGCATCAAGCAGCCGGAGACTACCACGGAGGTCGACAGCGCGTGACCGATGTGTCGCAGGGACCGTACGATGAGGACGGTGACGCACGTCCCGTCTCGTTGATCGGCGCCCGGATACCCGCGTCGACCCCACGTCCAGCCTCGACGACCCGTGGCACGCCCCCCACCGAGCCGATCCCGACGCCCCGATCCGCAACCGCGGCCAGCGCTGGCGCCGGTGCGGACACGGCGAACGGCCGGGTGGCCGGGCGTCGGCGTCGCCGCTTCCGCAGCGGCCCGACCGACGACAGCCCCGCTCCGGTCGACGATCCCCGCCAAGCCGAGACATTCCTGCTACAGGACGAGACAGCTCAGATACAAAAAGCCACGGAGCCCACACCTGCCGAAGTGATCGATGCTCCCGGCGGGATCGGGACCGCGGCCCCTGAACAGACAGCGGCGCCGGAACCGACGGCGGTCCCGCCTGTGGCGCTGCCCCCGCCCGCATCCGTGGCGCCGACAGCCCCCACGGTGGTGGCCCGACCATCCACCGACCCGAACTCGTCATCCCGTCCAGCGGACCCGCATGCCGCCGAAGGCCTGCCCACGGTCGTGCGTCGGGGCAGCCAGCGGCGACGTGACCGTGATTTCTCCGCGGCACCGGAGGCCCGGATCCCCGGGCCGTTGAGCGGGCGCCTTGGGCGCGACAGGCCGCGGAGGCCAAACGTGACCACGGCCGACGCCCAGTCACTGGAGACGGACACCGCCGGATCCGGCGCGGCGGAATCCGACGAGCCCATCGGGCAGCCCGGTCAACACGTGGACGAGGCCGCGGGCCCACTGGCTGCCCCGGCCAGGCAGGAGCCCTCAACAGGATCGACAGCGGAGCGAGCGCGTCTTCCCGCGGTGCCCGCACCCCGGGCCAGCCAGGACCTGTGGCCGTGGCAGGAACCATGGGCAGACGTCACCACCCTGGAACCGTGGGAGGAGATTCCTGTCCGCGAGTCCCTCGCGGACCGGGCCGCCGCGCCGTTGGCGGGCTCCTGGCGGGTGGCGATCGCATCACTGACCGGCGGCTCGGGCCGTACCACCGTCACAGCGATGATCGGTCTGACTCTCGCGGGCATCCGCGGTGAACCCGTGCTCGCCGTAGATCTCTGCGACGATCTGGAACACGCAGCGACCCCAATGGGCCTCGCCCCGGACAGCACATCCGGGATGTCGCTCGCGGAGCGTGTCGGCGCATACCCATCGGCCACTGTCAGTGATCTCGTCGCGGACGCCATCTCCTACCGGGCCCGTCGGGGCGGAGCGACTCGGCCGGTCGGCGAACTGCGCTGGCTGATCAATGGTGGCGCCGACGGCGCCTACCTGAGCGGGGACGCCGCGGGCCTGGACGTCCTGCCCGCCTGCCGGCCAAGCGAACCGGCAGCGCTGACAGCTCCCCGGTCAGGCAAAGCACGTGTTACCACCTCAGCGCCGACCGACCAGGTCGCGGCACCCCCGCCCGCGCTGGTGCCAGCTGGGATGCCCGGCCCGCTCACCCCCCCGGTACTCGCCTCAGCCTTCGCCACGCTGGGAGTGGCGTACCCGCTGGTGCTTGTCGACACCCCGCTCGACTGGAACTCGCCGCTGGCTTCGATCACACTCGGCGATGCCAGGGTCATCGTCCTGGTCGTACCAGCACTTCCCGGTGATCTCACCGAAGCCGCGGCCTCGTTGCGTGCCTCAGGCGGTCTGCGGGCAGGCCACGGCGGCCCGCCTCCAGTGGTGATCGTCGCAGCCGTATCGGTCCGCCGGGGGCGATGGTCACCGCAGACCCGGTCGGCCGCGGCCAAACTAGCTCGACGGGTGGATGCGATAGTCCGTATCCCTTATGACGCGCGGCTGGACGACACTGTGACAGACGTAGCTCCTGCCCGTCCAGGAAACGGCCCCAGCCGTAGGGACAACGCTGGCCGGGGACAGCGCAACAGTGTGCCGATCCCGTTCTTCCGGCTGCGGTGGCGCAGCCGGCGGGCCTTCCTCCGGCTGGCCGCGACCGTTGTCGACGCCTGCCGTGACCAGGATGACATCGGCGTCGACAACGATGAGATCGGCGACACAGCCACCGCGGCGACTTCCGTCACGCATGATCGGATTACAGCTCCAGGCGTATCATCCGACGATCTGCGCGCCGACCTGGCCCCAGGAAGGGAACAGCAATGATCGTCCAAGCCACGACCGCGCAGGTAGGGGTCATCCTGGCTCAGGTCCAGATCAAGCCTGACGACTCCAAAGCGCCGGGGATCAACGCGCTCAAGGACCTCGTCAACGGTCTCGCCGCCTACGCCGTGATCGCGGCCGTCGCCGCCGTACTTCTCGGTGGCATAGCCTGGGCACTCGGCGAACGGATGGGCCTCGACCGTGCCTCGGCAATCGGCAAGGGTGGCGTACTCGCCGGCTTCGGGCTCGCCTTTCTCGTCGGAGCCGCTGCCGCCGTCGTCAACTTCTTCCTCGCGACCGGAGCGACCGCGTCGTCCGGCACCCCCGACCAGCCCAAAGCGCTGGACAGGCCGGCTGCTGTGCGAATGCTCGACCCTGGGGACCACAACCAGGCGCCCTCGCCATGGCCGTTCTGACCGGTTCTTGGCATCCCGACCGGCTGATATTGGGATAATGGGTCGACTGTCATCGCCGGAGCAGTCACGTCCAAAGCCGTCACGCCGAAGGAGGGGACGTTGGTCAACCAGGATGGTTGGGCCACACGCCGTCTCGCTGGCCTCTTGGCGGCCACCGGTGTGGTGACGATGATCGCTGGTGTTCTCCTCGGCCGCTACGCCTTTCCCGCGCCGGACGCGACCGTCACCCAGCCGCGGAGGGCCGAACCTGTGGGACGCGTGCAGCCGGGTGCCGAGGCCTCCAGCACCGTCGTGGCCAGACCCAGCGAGGGGGGCGGCACCGGGACCAGCCCGCCCCAGACACCGACCCCGACACAACTCGGGCGTCAGCTGCCGGGCATGCCGACTCGTATCAACGAGTTCGGGATTCCAGTCGGCTACCCCCACACCGAAGCCGGGGCCATAAGCGCCTGCGGTAATTACATTTCAGCAATTCAAGATCCAAGCATGCGAAGCAGAGGGGGAATTCATCCCATATTCAAATCAATTGCCCTAGAATCCAGCGTTGAACCCCTATCAAAAAAAATAATAAACTCCAATGCAGAAATAGAAAAAAAGTTCTCCATTTCTTCAATAAATGATCCAAAATTTGGCTTCTCGCTTCGAGTTGTTGGATATAAAACCATTTTCAATAAAAACGATGAAGTGGCTGTCTCGATTTGGTCCACATCTTCAATTGGAGTTTACGGCGACAACAATTCAGACCTGTCTCCACAAGAAAAATGGGGGACGGATATTTGTAAAGTATCGTGGAGTAGCGAAGATTGGAAACTTTCCGAAGCAACCGACGGGCCGAGCACACCTCCTATCACAAGTAGGGAAGCAGAAGCAATTCAACGGTTTACCTACATAGGAAGGCCGACAACGTGAGCGCGGTGGCCGCACGAAGCGGACAACTCCTCGCAATCGGATTCAATCCTCTTGCTGGTATCAGGGATGCCGTTTCCGATAATGCTGGCGATTTCCTGGGGTCGGTGGGCGCAGCGTTCGCGAACATGGCGGCGGATCTTTCCTCGTCCGTGTTCAGCTTCGCCGCCCAGAAAACCGCGATCGACCTGAACCAAGACTATGTCGTCAGGAACTACAATATCGTCTTCGGCGTAGCCATCATGGTTGTCACAGGCCTGTTCATGTGTTCCTGTATTATCGGCGCCGTACGCGGGGACCCGTACATTCTCGGCCGTGCTCTCGCATCCACCGGTACCGCGATCTTCGGCTCCTTCATCGTACTGGCCCTCCTGCAGATGGTGCTTTCTGCCAGCGATGGCATCTCCGAAGCATTCGGCGACGGTGCACCGCTGGGCGCGAGCCTGGTGGCCCAGCTCCGAAGTCTCCCGCAACAGGGAAATTTCGCTCTCGACATGGTTCTGTCGCTGCTTGTCGCACTCTTCTCGTTCGCGCTCTTCCTGGTTCTCTATATCCGCGAGGTGGCTATCATCGCGGTCGCGGTTTTCATCCCGCTGTACCTGGCCGGGCAGCCGGCGATGTCGACTCGCAACTGGCTGAAACGAGCCGCGGAGATTCTCGCCGCGCTCATCTTCACCAAGCCCGTCATCTATGCGATTTTTACCTTGGGCGCGAGCATCGCCAGCGACTCAACCGGATCGGCCACGGACCAGACGCTGACGATTCTCAGCGGTATTGTGATCATGGCCGCCGCGGTGTTCTCGCCACTTGCGCTCCTCTATGTGATTGGGATGGCCGACGTCCAGGTGATGCAGGCGATCGGCACGGCGAGTAAGCGCGGTACAGCGAGTTTCGGCCATGGCGCGGGTGCGCTGCTCGGCTCATCATCGCGGGAGACCTTCCGGGGGATCGGCGGGCGGTTGCAGAGCCGGCAGCGTAACGGTCCAGGGGCGGAGACGGGCCAGCCCGTAACCGGGGATCTCACTCCGGTCGGTGCCATGGCCGGGGCGCGCAACCAGCGCGGCTCCGGCGTCGGCCCGGCAACGCGTGTCGGTACCCCGACCGCCAGAGCAGGTCGAGCCGGTGGTGGTCAGCCAGCCCCGGCCAGCTCCGCGGGTAGTTCCTCCGTGGCCGCCCCCGCGAGGGAGCGCGCGGGCACCTCCGCGCGCCCCCCACGCACCCCGGTCCCCCGAGCGGTCCCGCCAAGAGCTGCCCCATCCACCGGATCGCCCGCGATGTCGCCGTCGTCGGCGTCCAAGATGAGCACCCCGACGCCACCGATCCACCCCACCGCCGGAAGAAGCTGAGCGGGCGTGGCCGCCGAACGCAGTTACCGTTTCGGCCCGCTGGAACGTGGCGGGATCCTCCTCGGCATGCGCTGGCCGCAGCTCGGGCTGATGGTCGGAGTGATGCTGTGCATCCTTGGAGCGCTGCGGTCCCCGGTCATACTCGTTCCTGGCTGGATCGCGCTGGCGGGCCTACTGGGGTTCGTCGCGTTCGTTCGCGTCGACGACCGTAACCTCGACCAGTGGGTGCCGATCCTTTTCGGTTTCACGATGCAGAAGGTGATGGGCGAGACGGTGTTCCGTGGGGCGTTGTTCCGGACCGGCGACAACGCCGACCACCTCTCGAAGACCGCGTTGCCAGGGCCGTTGTCGTCCCTGGTGATGCTGTCGGTACCGGTTGGTAACGGCCGTTACGTGGCAGTTGTGAAGGACGCCAGGCGAGGGACGTTCACCGCTGTGTTGCAGGTGCAGGGCAGCCAGTTCGCGTTGCTTGAGTCCGGCGACCAACAGGCCAGAGTGGACGCCTGGGGCGAGCTGCTGGCAGGGCTGACCGTCGGCGGTGGGCGGCTCTCGCGCATCCAGTGGCTGGAGCGCACCCTGCCGGACTCCGGCGACCAGCTGCAACGGCACTGGCGGGTGCGAGGGCACCATGACAGCTCGTGGGCAGCCCAGGCGTACCAGGAAGTTATCGACGCGGCCGGCCCGGTGGCACGGCGCCACGAGACCTTCCTGTCGTTCCAGCTACGCACGCGTGACGTGCGCCGGGCCATCCAGCGCGCCGGCAACGGTGATCACGCAGCCTGCACCGTGTTGCTCGGTGAGCTGCGAACCATGGAGGCCGCGCTGGCCAGGGCATCCATCAACACGGTCGGCTGGCTGCCGCCGCGCGCTCTGGCCGCAGTGATCCGCACCACCTACGACCCGTACTCGATTGAAATGATCGATGCACGCGGCGGTGCCGCGGCGGACCGGGCGGGCGGGCTCGCGGGGCTGCCGTCGGGCATCGATCCAGCGATCGCCGGCCCGGTCCGCGCGGTCGCGGCCTGGGACCACTACCGCACCGACTCCGGCTTCCACACCACTTACTGGATCAATGGCTGGCCGCGGGTCCCGTCCCCTGCGGCGTTCCTCGCGCCGCTGCTCATGGAAACAACCTGCCGGCGGACAGTCTCTCTCGTCGTCGAGCCGGTGCCAGGCCGCAAGGCCGAGAAAGCGGTCAACCGCCGCCGGATGGCTCATCTCGGCGAGCAACAGATGAGAGACAAGGTTGGCAAGGTAACGACCCAGCGTGACATGGCGGAAGCCTCCGAAGTGGAACGCCGCGAGCAGGAGCTCATAGCCGGGTTCGGCGCATTCCGCTTCCATGGATTCGTGACCGTCTCCGCGGACGATCTGGACGGCCTGGCCGACGCGTGCGGCGAAGCCGAAACCCTGGCGTCGCGCAGTCGGCTGGAGATGGTCCGGCTGGTAGGCGAACAAGACCAGGGGTTCAGCGTCGCCGCGCTTCCGCTGGCAGTAGGGGTGTCATGACGGTCGACCGGTCAGACGGAGCCAGAACGAACCGAGAAACCCAGTATGAGCAGGGGGAGTCACGCCGGAGTGAACGTGCGACGGCGCGGGCTGAACGGGCCGCCGTGGGAGCCGAACGTGCGGCGATCCGACGGGCCCGAACAGCGCTGCGCCGGGGCGAGCAGCCGCCGAGGCTGGCCGGGCCCCACGCCGGCAGGCTTTTCCACCGGCTACGGCTGCCATCCCATCTGGAGACGACCGCTCAGATCGCCGGCATCTACCCGTTTGTTGTGGATGCCGGACTCAATGCCCCCGGAATGTACATCGGGCGCCATGTCTGGTCGGGCGACTCCTTTGTCTTCGACGTGTTCGAGCTCTACCGCCAACAGGTCATCGAGAACCCGAACTTCGCGGTGTTCGGCTCGGTCGGGTCACGCAAGTCCTCCCTGCTCAAGACCCTGATCTCACGGGGAGCCGCGTTCGGTTACCAGGCTGCCGTCCCCTGCGATCCCAAAGGGGAGTACACCAGGCTCGCGCGACGGCTCGGCTGCGAGCCGACCTACATCGGCCCGGGACTGTCAACCCGGCTCAACCCGTTGGACGCTCCGCCTCGGCCGCCCGGTATGACGGACGGTGACTGGGCCCGGGAACTCAAGCGGGCACGTTCGGCACTGCTATCCTCACTGATCGAAACCGCGAAAGGAGTGCCGCTCACTCCGTCGGAACACACTGCCGTGGATCTCGCTCTCGATGTCGTGACCCGACAGATCACCGGTGCCTCCACTGATCGGCAGGCGGTCCCGCTGCTGCCGCACGTCTTGGACGCCATGACGAACCCGACGGACGCCGACTGCTCGGGGCTGCCGGTAACCGCTACCGAACTGCGGGATTCCTCCCGGGACGCGACGCTGACGCTGCGCAGGCTCACTCATGGCGCGCTCGGCGGGCTCTTCGACGGCCCGACCACGTCCCCGTTGGACTTCGATCGGCCGATCGCCGTGCTCAACCTCGAACGGGTCCAGGGTTCTGACGAAATGATCGCATTGATCATGACTTGCGCGCAGGCCTGGATGGAAGCGGCGCTGATGCGTCAGGATGGCGTGCAGCGTTATGTCGTCTATGACGAGTGCTGGCGACTGATGCGCTTCGCGGGTCTGGTCCGACGGCTGTCCGCACAGCAAAAGCTCGCCCGCCAGTGGGGCTGCGCGAACGCGATCGTCGCACACCGGATCTCAGACCTGCTCTCGGCGTCGCCGGATTCGGTCGAGGTGGCCAAGGGCCTGCTCGCCGAAACGGCGATTCGCATCCTGTACAAGCAGGCGTCCGATCAGATCCCGGAAACCCAGCGGGCGCTCGGCCTTACCGACGTGGCCTCGGACATGCTGCCGAGGCTCGACCCTGGCTTCGCTTTGTGGCTCATTGGTAACCGTGCGTTCTACGTCGAACATATCGTCGGCGATCTGGAGATTCCCGTCGTCCTCAACGGCTCAAAGATGCACGGCGAGGTCGACAATATCAACCTCTTTCCCGATGATTTCGACCCGGATCTGCTGGACGACTATGACTATCCGGACCAGGTCGACCACGAAGGTCGTGATAGCGACCCCGCCTACGCGAGCAGCAGCGGTCCAGCTGCCGACCAGCACGGCGAAGACGACCCCCAGTACCTGGAGAAGCGCCGGGCTGGCAGCTTCGGGGCACCACACCGGTACGGACCGGACAGATTCACCGTCGACACTCCGGCCTCAGACCAGAATAGGGCCGCCCCCGAGGAAGTCATGGATACCTTCCCCTTTGGCCCGCTTTCTCGGGAGATCTAGCTCCTCGAGAAGTCCAACTGCCCGGGACGGCCAGAACATCGGCTCTGGCTTCCGTCACTCCTGACTGTCACTGTCGGCCGCCATAGGGCGGGTTCTGCTCGCGGGGATCCGCCGACGGTGACGCCCACGGTTGTTGCTGTTGCGCCTGCCAGCCTGCCTGCGGGGCCTGCCAGCCGTCCGACGGAGGAAGCTGCTGCTGTGCGGGTGGGTATGCGTTTGGATCCTGCCAGCCACCTGGTGGCATGTACCCACCCGGCGCCGACTGATTGACGTTCACCTGTACCGGGGTGCCACCGCTGCTCACGGCGAGGGCGATGGCGACGACCCAGCCCACGAGCGTCCAGCCGAGGAAAAGATTGATCACGAAGACCGAAGCGACCTGCCGCTTGCGCACCACGGCGATAATTGTCGGAATAAAGTAAAAGGCGATGCCGAAGACGACGGCGAGTAGTATCACGACTCCAGCAGCGGCGCCGGCGCCGGAACCACCTTGAGCGACGTCCATGACTTCCCCCGCGTTCATAAATGCGACAGCCTGACCGTATGATTTGGGTCACTGTAGCAGGGTTCGGTCGGAAAAGCACCGCTACCCGTTATCCGGCTCCCACGGCAGCCCCAGATTGATCGCCTCAGGCTGATCACCAGCATCACCTGCCGCCAGACCCGGTGGAACGGACTGCCCAGTGATCATGGGCAGAACTCCTGGCCGCCGGGAAGCTGGCGGTACCGCCGGGTGAGCGGTGGACGCGACCCTGGGCAGGAGAACAATTCCAGGGTTGCAGTCGCCGAGTGCGGCACGGCGCTCGCCCAGCGAGGAGTCGACCAGCACAAAAGCGGTCGGTGGGAGCTGTTGGATCTGTGTCGGCTCGACGCTGAACTCGTAGACCCGCTGCATGATCGCGCCGTCTTGCTGGGAGTCGGTGACTGACAGGCTCTCGGTATCCTCCCAGAACGCTGACTGGGAGACCGAAACCGAGCGGTTCCAACCACCCGATCTCCCGCCCTTGCCTCGCGAACCGCTTCTGCCTTCGGTTTCGGAAACTGTAACGCTCCCACCCGCGCTGCTTGACATTCCTGTGGTGAGGCTGCTGCCGACCTGCCGGGTAATCTGGGAGAAGACGAACTTATGCCCGCGACCGACGAACTCGGCCGCGGCCTCGGCCTCCCTTGCGTTTCCGAGCTGCATGATAAGCGTGGCGCTGTCACCAGTACCGATCAGGCGCTCCGCGCCCTCCGCCAGATGTTCGAACAGGTTGACAAGACGAATGCCGGCATTAGCGGCATGTCTGGCCATGCTTTCCAGCGCGGGTAGACCCATCCGGTCCCCTCCGGCAACCACCAGCATGTCCCGGGAAACATCGCCCCGGCTGCGCCGGAGCCGGTGCAGCACGATCTGGAACAGCACCTGATCGATGAGCTCCTTGCGAGCGGCGGAGGTGTCACGGCTCGACGTCTCCATGACGCGGAGCCCGGATAGCGGCCACCATGATGGCGCTGTGCCCACCGCCGCGGCCTCGTCCCCCTCTGCGAGCCGTTCCAGACAAGCCCTCAGGTAATAGATTGCCTGTTGAATTCGCTCGCTGCTGCCCAGGGCGTCCAGCCGGCTGGCGATGGCGTCCCTCTCCTCGGGTGAAAGGGCATCAGGGCCGTCCAGCTGGTCACGGCCCTGCAGCACCCGCAGGCCCGAGGCAAGCCGGGTGAAGGTAAGCGGCGGGTCCAGCCTGGTGGCGATGGTCGTGAGTATCTCGGCGTCAAGAAGCCGAATTGCCGGGTTATCGCTCCCCGGGCGGAGCGTGTCAACGGCATTCGCGAGGAGTTCGGCAACGTCCTCAGGGTCGATGTCCCGCAGAAGCCCGAGCCGGCCTGTATCAGCGGGAAGATCATCGCCGCTAACCGGGAAACCAGCCGCGGTGGCGAGCTGGGCAACGCCGCCGCCGATCCCCCGCTCACTGAAGTCGAGCAGGAGAATACCGCCGCCAGACGACAGAACCGAAGAGCCGACGGTCGCCAGCAGACTTGCCCACCCATCACGAGTGCCGCCGCAGACATCTATCCGGCTCGCGGTCGACCGAGGCGCGAGCGGATGGAACAGAGGTGCTTCCGTCCGTCGTGCCTGCTCGGCCACCTCATGGCTCTCCACCGTGGCCCGCCAACCAGCGGTGGCCGACTGGTATCTCTCCCACTCAACGTCACGATGTTTTTGCCATTCGGTCTTTTCAAAAATAATTTTTCTTTTAAAAGAAATAATCCGGAAAACCAAAAGTCCAATCCATACTATTGGCCCTAGTACGAACATCCACAATCCATTATAGCGAACAAGGGCCAGGCCAATCAAAAATATAAAAACGGGAAATATTAATGCCCTAGGAAGTTTCTGCATACACTTTTCAAGATTATTTTCATATTTCTTAATGTCCGGCGGAGGCGGCTCATGCCATACTGGCGGCCGATCATGATCGGGGTGCAGATTCATGCCGGGATCGACATACTCCCAGCCCCACCGTTCCTCCGGAACGAACAATCGTCGGGTAAGTTCAGAACCGGGCATCTGGCTTCACGGGTTATGCTCCCACCCTCCGATGATTACTATCGCAACATCCATACGGACCTTGTTCTGTCAAGGTCACGATGACAGTCAACGTACCATCCGGGCTTCTGAGTCTGGGTTTCGTAGCCGGTCCCGAAGCTGGACGCGCTCGAGCTCCGGCCGGGAACAGGCCAGAAGATCACCGATGGCTTGGTGACCGGGTCGCGAGCGCGGCGGTGACGGCTGCGGTGACGCCGAGCAGAACGCAGCAGAGACCGGCGGCTACCGCTGGCACATGGCGACTCAGCGTAGCCACTGCCAACCATACGCCCAGGCCAAAGACAGCTCCGAGAAAACCGGCGGCGACCAGCGCGGACCGCGGGTGGTCGCCGTTACGCAGAAGCCGGCGGATCGACTCCAGGTAGGCGAGTGCGAAAAGGGCTGCCAGCACACCGCCGGCACCCATGGCACTCGCAAGCGGTGCCTGGGTCGGCTCGATCGTGACGTCCTGGCTGCTTGTACGCCCGTTCAAATGATCCAATGTCACCTGACCGTGAACGGCTCCGCCCACCATCCAGCGAGTGAGCTGTGGGGCCGCGACCAGGGCATGCCAGGACTTCCCGGCGGACAGCGACACCGGATCGCCGGTCGCGGTGCCGAGTGGGATGCCGGCCGCGGACAGTTTCAGACTTACCTTCAGCTTCCCGGACTCCGTCGCCGTGCCACCGATGTCCACCGGTTCGGCCAGGTCAACCCGTGCAACCGCCGGTTGCGGCGTTCCGGCCAGCGTGATGGCGACAGTGCCGGCATCCGTGGCGGCTGCCGGCCGTGACGACGGCCACAGCAGTGCGGCCAGCACAACCAGCAAGGCCGCGACCGCGGCGGAAACGGCCAGCCGGCGCGTGGGACTCTCGGCCACACCCGCACGATGACCGCGGCTGCGGCCCTGTCCCAGGCTTCGGCCAACCAGTTCGGGCACGGGTACGAGCGAAGCTCGATCAAGATCAATAATACCCGCTCCAAGCTGCTCTTCAAGCCGCCCAGGTATGATCGTAATTAGTCGGGTGGACAGTGCGGACTCGTCACGACGCACCGATCCGGACGCCGCCGATGCCAATGCGGCCCGGACCGCCGGGGAGATGTCCCGCACTGGCAGGCCTGTCCGTTCCAGCCAGCCGGGTCCGAAGGCCCCGGCCGCGGTCGCCGCGACGCCTTCGGCCAAACGTTCCGCCGTCGCCGGTCTGCGGTCCGGGTCACGGGCCAGCCCGCTCATGAGCAGCCGCGCCAGTGTGTCCGGTACCCCGCTGCCCGGCGGTGGCGGATCAGCAGCCGCCTGTCGCAGCCGGAACTGCTGAAACCCTCCGTCGATGGGATACGGCAGCCTACCGGCGAGCAGGTGATACAGCATCGCCGTGGCCGAGTAGACATCGGTGCGTACGTCCAGATGATCGCCATGGGCCTGTTCCGGGGACATGTACCCCGGTGTACCGGCAATCACAAACCGGCCGTCCCGAGAAGCCAGTGTGGTCTCCCCGCCAATCACCCTGGCCAGGCCGAAATCAGTCACTTTTACCGCACCGCGGCCGTCGAACATGGCGTTACCGGGTTTTATGTCGCGGTGCAGCAACCCGTGGTCGTGAGCGGCCTGTACCGCGGAAAGAACGGCCAACATAGCCGCGCAGGACTGTTCCATGGTGAGACCAGCGCGGCGAAAACGTTGCGAGAGGGTCCCACCAGAAAGATACTCCAGCACGAGGGCACAGACCTGCTCCGGCACGCCCAGCTCGCCGACAGCTACTTCTTCGTCGGCGTATTCGTGCACCGTGACGATATGGGGGTGGTTCAGTCGGGCCAGTGCGCGTCCTTCTTCGCCGAACCGGAAACGCATCTGTGGATCAACCGCGATCCGGTTCGGCAGATGCTTGACGGCGACATCCCGGTCGAGGCGCGGATCCCGCGCCGCATACACGACGCCGAATCCACCGCGACCGAGTTCAGCCCCGAATGTGTACCGCGGCAGAGCCGCTACCAACGCCTGCGGAGGCAGCGCGAGATCGGCGGTCACGAAGGCTCACCATAATGCACACCCGGCTCATGATCCCAGACTCGATCGGTAATCCGGTAACGATCGTCGGGGAACCACTGGTCGGGGTCGGCGGGCGCGGCCGGGGATGCCGGGAAGGTCTGCGATTCCGGGACGCTCGGGGATCGAGCCGGCGAGGGAGTAAGATAGCCCAGCAGGAAGCCGATTCCGGCGGCACCCGCGATGAAACCCAGGTCGGACGAGGCGGACGGCGGAGTGATCCGCAGCACCGACAGGCTCACGACCGCCACGAAGCCGATACCGCATCCCGCCGGAGCAAACCGGACGGCCCGCCGCCATCGGTCCCGCGGGAGGCGACGGCGTGCGAGCGCGAGCAGCGCTGTGGCCCACAAGAAGATCGTCACCAGCAGCAGGCCCAGTCCGAACATGCCGTAGGTCGAAACCAGTGAGCCGTGGACGTCGGCGATACCGCTGGCCGAAGCGACGACTGTGCGCTTGGCGTCCCGCAGAGCGACCTGCATCGACAGCAGCCCGGTTGCCTGTCCGCGCAGCTCGGCCATGTCGACGTCGACTTCCCAGGTAACCGAGGTGCCTGCGGGGACATCCATCTTGACAGCGGTGTCGAAGACGAAGAAAGTCAGCCCCAACGTCGACCCGCTCACCCGAATTGACCGTATCTGTGCCAACTCGTTCCGATTATTACGAACTGCGACGACAACGTGGGTGGGCTGGCCGGGGTCGAGCACAATTCGCCACCCGGAAACCGGTACGTTGTTGACAGCGGCATCCAGCACGACAGCCCCGGCACCGGCCGCGCTGGTGGCCGCACCGCGGGTATCCACCGCACGGGCTGGGCCTGTTAACGGAACTATTACGAGTACCGCCACGATCATCGTGACAGCGAACAGTACCGCAACACGCCGCGTCATCTTCACGACAATGACCACGGTCGCCCCCCAATAATCCACTGTTCGTAGTGCCGCTGATGTTACTGTCATATCTCACGAACGAGACGGCAGTCTGACGCACTGTCCGGTGCGCGACAGAGCGTCGCTCCTTTCGTGGGGCGGGGGCGCCATGCGATTTTCGGCCATAGCCAGTGAGCGGCGTCTTCGACCCGGCAGGATGACTATCGCCTTCCTCCTTCCCGGCCTGCTCCTGCTGGGCATCCTGGGGGCGCTACGCGCAGACAGCACGGCACCGGTTCCCGCAACAGCTGTCACAGCGGCAATGGACAACGCTGCCAGTTCCACGTTCAGCGATGTTGTGATTACTCCAAGAGCTGGCACCCCAGAGAGCACTCCCAGTCCCTGTCCGACCGGGACGCCAGACGGCTGCCTGTGCCCGGACGGTTCCGTGGTCCCGGGTGGACAGGATTGCCCTCCGCAACCATGTCCCGAAGGGCAGACCCGGGACGCAAACGGCACCTGTCACCCGACAACCGTCACCTGCTGGGACGAATCAACCGCACCCACCCAGGAACAGTGCCCACCCAAACCGGTCACCTGCTGGGACGGATCAACCGCATCATCCACTGACAAATGCCCCCTGAAACCATGCCCCAGCGGACAGACACGGGACGCGAACGGCACCTGCCAGCCGCCAACCGTCACCTGCTGGGACGGATCAACCGCACCCTCACAAGACCAGTGCCCAGCCAAACCCGTGACCTGCTGGGACGGCAGCAGCGCGCCCACCCGGGAACAGTGCCCACCACAGCCGTGCCCGACCGGACAGACACGGGACGCGAATGGTACCTGCCGGCCGCCAACCGTCACCTGCTGGAACGGATCAACCGCGCCCTCGCAGGATCAGTGCCCACGGCAACCGGTGACCTGTGCCGACAGGACTACGGTGCCGGCCGGCCAGCCGTGTCCGACACCGACGCCCGGTGCCACCTGCCCAGGCGGAGCCCTGCCGGACAGCACGGGCCGCTGTCCGCAACCGTCGGTGCCCTGCCCTGGCGGCCTGCTCGTGCCCGCCGGACAGCGATGCCCGCAGCCGCCGGCTCCCTGCCCGACGAAGTTGGTACGAACCGCGTCGTCGGGCAGGTGCACACCGACCACCCCGGGAGCGACGCCCACGCCTACCCCACGCACCCCGGTACCCGGCGAGCTGCTGCTGGACCATCCGATTCTCTCCGCCGGGGACACACTGATCGCCACCGGCGCGGGATGCAGGTCGGACGCACCGGTTGTCATCACGTCGGACGACAACAAGATCATTGGACAGACAACGGCGGACAGCCGTGGTCGTTTTTCCACGGTCGTACAGTTCGCGACCTACCGGGCCGGGCACCGCACGATCACCGTGAGTTGCGGGGCGGTTCTGCGGTCCGGCGTGGACATGGTGCTGACCAGCTCGAACGGGGGTACGTCTAACACGTTCGTGCTGCTGCTTTTCTTCCTGCTGGCAGGTTCCCTGATCATACGCCGACAGATCGGTGACGGCAGCCGGTTGCCGATGGCACGAAAGCACGAAAGACGGGAGCGGCGGCGCAGGTAAGGGATGGCGGTGGCCGTGTACCACCGCTACCCACGCCGCCGCTCCCGCATCAGCCCCGACACCGGAAACCCTCGCGTGGACCGAGGACGGCGCGGCCGTGATTCATACGCGCTGCCCCGCGGTGCCCGCGCATCCCCAGCGGTACTCATGGGGAACGGGCAGCATCGGTGTCGGTTCACCCGGCGGCCGGGACACCGTCAGCCGGCGGCCGGGGAGCTGGGAAATGCAGCTCAGGGTGTTCGTATACGCCTGGAAATCGGTCAGGCTCCCGCGGTGAGCCAGCCGTGCGCCACGGATCTGCGTGACAACTGTCGGGGCGGCAGCACCGGCAGGCCGAGATCGTCGGACCCAGCCCGCTCGTCACATGACACCGACGTGTTCTGGATCCTTCCCCAGATGATACTCCGGCATTCATCAGTTCCGACGACGAGCGATGTCCTGGTGTGCGGATCGAACACTTCGACATGTCCGTCGAAGCCGGGAGCGAGAATCCTGTAATGGCTCCACAGGTGTGCCGTGTAAGTGTCGGCGAACTTTCCCAGAAGCTCTCCATCAGCATCCAGAACAAGTATTCTCTTACCCATTTCCACACCCTTCGCCCGCGCCTCAGAAATAGGGAGTGACTGGCCTGCTCAAAAGCTTACTGTACGCACGACCAATCGTCTATTCCGAATTTTTCACCATTGGCGTGAATACTATTTCGGCCACGCCGAGCGGCATTCCAGCAGTATCGAGACCACAACCATTCCAGGTGTAGTTCAGCGCTCGCACACACCGGCCACGAACTCATTGACCTCGCAAACGTCCACCCGGGATGTGGTCCGGCGACGGTATACAGCCGTGGGCACAACACCGCGGTGAAGGTATCCCGTCGCCGCCAGCAAGCCCCATCGTCTGGCAGCCCGGCAGGCCCCCAGCGGGCTCGGGACGGAACTCTGCGAGCCATCCGGCTTGTGTCAGCCGATGAAAGCTCACACCGCGCCGGCCCGGTCAACATCCAAAAACCCCTGCCCGGCCGCTGACGATATCAGGGGATTACCAGCCTTCGGGTAACCATGCGGCGTATAGCCTGCAGGTAACCAACATCGCCGCGGGGCTTGCGCCAGGCGGGCAAGTGGGCAGGGCGGCGCCTGGCGCCGCAGGGCGTCAGCGCCGCAGCAGGCCCCGCAACCTGGACCTGGCTGGCCAGGTCTGCGCCGGGCCGTTCACCGGATAGGACGGAAACACCCGCTCAGCGGCGTCCGCCAGCATGGCGACGTCCAGCGGCTTGAGAAGAACACCGGCTGTGAGGATGTAATCAGCGACCCCTGCTACCGGCAGCAATACGACATCGTCGAACACAGCGAGTCCATGGGGCGGCGCGGCACGCGAGAACGCGACGACCGGTTGGACCGTGACCTGCCAGCCCTCCGGCAGTTCAGCGGCCAGCTGATCGGTAATTTCCGTACCCATCCAGGCAACCATTTCGATCATGGGTTGCAATGGCACCCGACCCGCCCACAGCCCGGCCCGGTTCTGCCGGAACGGCCCACGGTGCGCGTCCGTCTCGACCAGCCACGGTCCGGACGGCCCGATGACCAGATGATCAATATTGCTGGCGGAACCAGCAAGAGATCGATCATGAAGGATGGTGTACCCAGCACGGGTGAGCCGCTCAAGCGCGCGTGCGGTACGCCGTTCGGCTTCGGCGCCCTCCCGCCACGACTCGATTTCCGGCGGAGAGCGATAGAACCGGACTGCCGCGACAACCAGCACGAGCATAACAAAACAGATAACTAGTTGCACTATCAAAGACGCGGCCAGGCTCAGCAGTGCGCCGAACACGCTGACCACAATCGTGACAAGGGCGGCAACCACACCGGCGACCGCAGCCGCCCTGCCTACCCGGTCTTTACGTTCGACCGCGTAGAGCTGCCGACAGCGCAGATACTCCGCCATGGCCGAGCGACCTGGCCATTGTCCATGTGACGCCCCGGTCATCATCGTCTTCCGGCCGACCAGATGACGGCCAAACCGGCCCGCGTGGCGCAAGACCCCTCACCTCCGCTGTAGACAAACCGGCCAGGCGCCGACCAGTCACAGCGCCGCGGGCTGGACGCGCGTCAACCATCACGGAGCGTGCCGCAAGGCCATCACCGGCCGCCACAACAAATCAGTTACACAGTGACCACCATTCCACATCCTTGCGTGCGGCCAAGGCCCGGGGAACCCTGAAGGTCGAGCTCCCGCGCGGCTGTATCGGGATACGACGTAACGGCACAGCAGCGACCCGCACCGACCCGCGGCCAGCGACAGCTGGCCGGTCCGGACCTGGAGGGTTCATGACACGGACACAGTCAGGGAAGCCACAGGAAGATCCGTATGGCACCGACGACGCGATCCGGTCAGCGGCCGACGTCCATCGCTACGCACGCCTGACCTGCCTGGCCGATCAGCCACCGGGAAGCGTCGGCATCGAGACCGAGTGGTTCGTCGTCGACACCGAGTCCGTGTCACGCCCAGTGCCCCCCGCCCGAACGATGGCGGCGCTCACGGACGCCGTGGCCGGCAGCTCATATGATCATCGAGGCAGTCCGTCCAACGGGGCAACCGGCATCCCAGGACATACGACCCTGCCGGGCGGTACCCGGATCACCTTCGAACCCGGTGGCCAGCTTGAGCTGTCAGCTCCACCGCTGCCGCTTTCCGACGCCCTGGCGCGAACGGCCGCTGACCTCGCCCGGATCCGGTCGATGCTCACCGGCGCCGGCCTCGCGCTCGTCGGGATGGGCACCGACCCCCTCCGGCCACCGCATCGGCATCTCACTACGTCCCGTTACCGGGCAATGGAACGGTACTTCCGCGCCGGTGGCGGGTCAGCGGGCATGATGATGATGTGCTCGACCGCATCCGTCCAGGTCAACCTGGACGCGGGCAGCCCGGCCCAGTGGGCTGGGCGATTCGAGCTGGCGCACACCCTGGGCCCGGCTCTGGTGGCCATGTTCGCCGCATCCCCGATGCTGGCCGGGATAGCCACCGGCTACCGCTCCACCCGGCAGGCGCTGTGGTCGAAGATCGACCGGACCCGGACCCGGCCGGTGGCGACCGCTCACCAGCCCGATCCGGCGTCAGCCTGGGCGGACTACCTCCTGGCGGCGAGGGTCATGCTGCTGCGGGATCCCGACGGCGGATTCCAACAGCCCCCTGCCGCGACGACGTTTGGCGAGTGGGTGGCTGGCGATAGCCCGCTGCCACGGATACCGACAGTAAGAGATCTGATTTACCATGCGACCACTGTGTTCCCACCGGTGCGGCCACGTGGCTGGCTGGAGCTGCGGTACCTCGACGCCACCCCGGCGGGGAACTGGCCGGTGGTGGTCGCCGTTACCACCGCCCTGCTCGACGATGCACGTGCCGCTGACATCGCGGCCGACGTATGCCTGCCCGTCGCCCACGAGTGGGCCACGGCGGCGCTGAGGGGGCTGCGTGACACAGCGCTGCACAAGGCCGCCAGGGCATGCGCGGGCGCGGCCCGCGACGCTCTCGGCCGCATGGGCGCCGCAACGTCCCTCCTCACGGCCGTCGACGCGTATTTCGACGCCTACGTGGAGCCGGGACGCTGCCCCGCCGACGATCTCATCGACCGGCTGGCCGAGGTCGGGCCGGCCGGTCTGCTACGCGCCGAGATCGATCGGAACATGATCGAAAATAACAACAGGACCAATGGATGCCCACAGGCAACGACACAGGTCGCAGGACCCACTACCACGGATGTGATCGCACTGTGACGGCGGAGGAAGACCCGCGACCGGCGGACATCGCCCAGGCGCTCGCGGACAGCAGGGCGCGGAGCCTGGCCTACACCGATCTTGGCGATACCGACCTGTGGCGCCAGCACTCACCACTGATGTCGCCCCTGGTCTGGGACCTCGCCCATGTCGGCAACTACGAGGAACTGTGGCTGCTGCGGACAGCAGCGGGGCGGCAGCCGCTGCGGCCGGGCATCGACCACCTGTACGACGCGTTCCGTCATGCCCGGGCGGACCGGCCTGCCCTGCCGCTGCTCGACCCGGCACAGGCTCGTTCCTATCTGGCCGAGGTCCGCGGCAATGTCCTTGACGGCTTGGAACGCCTCGACCCGGACGCCCTGCGCGGGCCGCTCGCGCGTACCGCGCTGCTGGCGGGCGGCTTCGTCTACGGACTCGTGCTCCAGCACGAGCACCAGCACGACGAGACGATGCTGGCCACCCATCAGCTCCGGGTGGGTCCTCCGGTCATCGGTGACGCCGGCCCGGCCCGGGTTCCACCGGCCGGGCGGCCGGCACCAGCGCCAGAGATGCTGGTGCCGGCCGGCGAGTTCACGATGGGTACCAACGGCGACGCGCCCGGACATACCTGGGCCTACGACAACGAACGGCCCGCGCACCGGGTGTACGTCCCCGCGTTCTTCATCGACACGTTGCCGGTGTCGAACGCGGCGCAGGTGGCGTTCATCGACGCCGGTGGCTATGACGATGAACGCCTGTGGTCGGCGTCGGGCTGGGCGTGGCGATGCGAGGCGGGCCTGCGGGCGCCGGAGTTCTGGCGCCAGGAGGGAAAGAGCTGGGTCCGGCGCCGTTTCGGCCGCGAGGAGCCCGTCCCGATGGATGAACCCGTGCAGCATGTGTGCTGGTACGAGGCGCAGGCGCACGCGCGCTGGGCCGGGCGGCGGCTGCCCACGGAGGCGGAGTGGGAGAAGGCCTGTGCGCACGATCCCGTCACCGGGCGTTCGCGGCGTTTTCCCTGGGGGGACAGCGGCCCGACGCCGGAACAGGCCAACCTGGACCATGCCACGTCCCGTCCGGCGGTACTTGGGGCGTACCCGGCCGGAGCCAGCGCGTACGGCGTCGAACAGATGATCGGTGACGTGTGGGAGTGGACAGCCAGCGATTTCACGGGTTATCCGGGATTCACCGCATTCCCGTACCGCGAGTACAGCGAGGCGTTCTTCCCCCGGACGTCCCCGAACGCTTACAAGGTGCTGCGCGGTGGGTCCTGGGCCACCCACCACAGCGCCATCCGGTCAACCTTCCGCAACTGGGACCATCCGATCCGTCGCCAGATCTTCACCGGCTTCCGCCTCGCCCGCGACGCCGAGATGGAAGGCTGATGCGGGTGTGTCGTCATATGGCCTGGCTCGGGACACCACGGACACTGACCTCGCTCCTTCGCGATCCGCCGCACAGTCTGCTGCGCCAGGCGTGGATGCCACGACGGATGCTGCACGGCCGGATCAACGCCGACGGCTTCGGCGTCGGCTGGTACGTCCCCACGCTGCGGACCGAGCCGGCGCGCTACCGGCGGGCGGTCCCCATCTGGACTGACGCCTCGTTCGCCTCGTTCGCTGGCGTGGTCAACGCAAGCTGCGTGCTGGGCGCGGTTCGCAACGCCACCGTGGGGATGCCGATCGAGGAGACGGCGACCGCGCCCTATGCGTATGGCCGCTATCTGCTCAGCCATAACGGACGGGTCGACGTCGACGTGCTGATGAGCATGCTCGACTGGACCAGGGGCGCCCCGGCTCCTGACTCGCGCTGCGACTCCGCGCTGCTGGCTGCCGCGGTCTGGCAGCGGTTGGCCGCCGGCGTGAGCCTCGCCGCCGCCGTAGCGGAGGTGGTCGTCGCCGCGGGCCGCGCCGACGGTGCCGCCCGGCTCAATCTGCTGGCCACCGACGGTAGCCAGATCGTCGCTACTACCTGGGGTGAAACGCTGTCGTACCGGGTATCCACGGATGGGGACGACATAGGGATGGACGTAGCCAGTGAGCCCAGCGACGACTCGAACGAATGGGTCGATCTTGACGACCATCAATTGTTGACCACCGACACACGGGATGTAACCATTAGTAATTTGATCTAGAATTCGATTACTCTCGGTTGTAAAAGCACTCCCGGAGGTTGCATCCATGACAGGATCCAGTACCGATGTCACCGATGTCGGTTCCGATGTCGGTTCTGTTCTCGGTACCGGTATCGATTCTCGGGTCGGTATCGCCGCGACCGGTACCGACCCGAGAATCGTCGTCGACCGGCATCTCGCCGCATCCGACCGCGCCGCGGCGCTCGCGGCCGACGTCAGGACCGGACTGACGGCGGACCCGAAGGAGCTGCCACCCAAGTGGTTCTACGACGCCACCGGAAGCATGCTCTTCGATGCCATCACCCGTCTGCCCGAGTACTATCCGACCCGCGCCGAACGGGCCATCCTGACCGGTTGCGTCCAGGAGATTGCCGCCATGTCGCGGGCAGACACCCTCATCGAGCTCGGCTCCGGAACCTCGGCAAAGACCCGTCTGCTGCTCGACGCGCTGCGCCACAGCGGCCACCTGCGCAGGTTCGTCCCCTTCGACGTGGACGAAACGGTGCTCTCCCGAGCCGCCATCGCTGTCCGCGACGAGTACCCAGGGGTCACCATCCACGCGGTTGTGGGTGATTTCGAGCGCCACCTTGATCTGCTGCCCGGCATCGACCGGCTGCCTGGTGCCAAGCGTCGGCTGGTCGTCTTTCTCGGCGGGACGATCGGTAACCTCGCCCCGGCCCAGCGGCACGACTTCCTGACCAGCCTGCGTGCCCAGCTCAACGAGGGCGACACGCTGCTGCTCGGGACCGATCTGGCCAAGAATCCCGACCGGCTGGTCGCCGCCTATGACGACAGTGCCGGCGTCACGGCCGCGTTCAACCGCAATGTCCTGTCGGTTATCAACCACGAACTCGACGCGGACTTCGACCCGCGCGGGTTCGCCCACGTGGTCTGTTGGGACGCTGCCAATTCCTGGATCGAGATGCGGTTGAGGTCCGTGCGGGACCAGCGGATCCAGATCGGCGCGCTCGACCTGTCGGTGTCCTTCGCCGAGAACGAGCAGATGCGTACCGAAATCAGCACCAAGTTCACCAGGGACAGGCTCACCGCCGAGTTCGCGGCCGTGGGTCTGGCCATGGTCCGCTGGTGGAGCGACCCGGCCGACGACTTCGCGCTTTCTCTCTGCGTCCCGGCCTGATCCCGTCACCGGACGGGATCAGTGCGAACAGGATCACTGCGAATGAGATCAGCGCGAACGGGATCAGCGGAGCCCGTCAGCCGTGGTCGACCAGGCGGACGTCACGAGCCGCACCAGTCGATGCCGACGTCGCCATCGCGGCATAGGCCCGCAGCGCGGCCGGCACCGGACGCGCCCGGTCCACCGGCCGGAAACCGCCGGACGCCACCAAGGCCGCCCGCCGCGCGGCCAACTCGACCGCGTCCACCAGCAGGTCCAGTCGGCGCGACGGAATGTCGATCTCGATGATGTCGCCGTCACGAACCAACGCGATCGTGCCGCCGTGGGCGGCCTCAGGCGACACGTGCCCGATGGACAGACCCGCGGACCCGCCGGAGAACCGCCCATCGGTAACCAGCGCGCAGACCGGCCCGAGGCCACGCGCTTTCAGGAACGTGGTCGGGTACAGCATCTCCTGCATGCCCGGACCGCCCCGCGGGCCCTCATAACGGATGACCAGCACATCACCTGGGTGGACCCGCCCGGACAGGATTGCGTCCACCGCGTCCTCCTGGCTTTCCAGGACCAGCGCGGGGCCGCGGAAGGTCAGCCGCCCGGCCTCCACCCCGGCGGTCTTGAGCACGGCGCCGTCCGGTGCGAGCGTCCCGCGCAGCACCGCGAGGCCACCATCCGCGGAGTAGGCGTGCGCGACGTCACGGATGCAGCCCGAGCCGGCATCGGTGTCCAGCGACTCCCACCGGTTGACCGAGGAGAACGGCTCGATCGTGCGCACTCCGCCCGGTGCCGCGTGGAAGAGTTCCACCGCCTGTCCGGACGGGTCCGGCCGGCGGACGTCCCAGTGGGTGAGAAACTCCGCCAGGCTTGCCGAGTGGACGGTGTGAACATCGTGACGCAGCAGTCCGGCCCGGTCGAGCTCACCGAGGATGGCCGGTATGCCACCGGCCCGGTGGACGTCCTCCATGTGGTACTCGGAGCTCGGCGCCACCTTGCACAGGCACGGCACCGTCCGGGAGATCTCGTCGATGTCGTCCAGGGTGATGTCCACGCCGGCCTCGACCGCGGCGGCCAGCAGGTGCAGGACGGTGTTGGTCGAACCGCCCATGGCCACGTCCACGGCGAAGGCGTTGGCGAACGCGGGGCGGGTCGCGATCGACCGTGGCAGGACGCTGTCGTCGTCCTTGTCGTACCACCGCTTCGCCAGGTCCACAACGGTCCGCCCGGCCTGGACGAACAGGTGGCGGCGGGCGGCGGAGGTGGCGAGGGTGGAGCCGTTGCCGGGCAGGGCGAGCCCAAGCGCCTCGGTCAGGCAGTTCATCGAGTTGGCGGTGAACATGCCCGAACACGACCCGCAGGTCGGGCACGCCGAGCGTTCCACAGCGTCCAGCTCGGCGTCGTCGACCGTGGTGTCCACTGACGCGGCGATGGCGGAGATGAGGTCCAGACCGGACCGGACCACACCGTCTGCGACGACCGCCCGACCGGACTCCATCGCACCACCGGACACGAACACGGTCGGGATGTTCAGCCGCAACGCTGCCAGCAGCATCCCCGGTGTGATCTTGTCGCAGTTCGAGATGCAGACGAGCGCGTCCGCGCAGTGCGCGTTGACCATGTATTCGACGCTGTCCGCGATGATCTCTCGGGACGGCAGCGAGTAAAGCATTCCACCGTGGCCCATGGCAATGCCGTCGTCCACCGCGATCGTGTGGAACTCCCGTCCCACGCCGCCGGCCTCCGCGACCGCGTCCGACACGATGCGGCCGAGGTCGCGCAGGTGCACATGGCCGGGGACGAACTCGGTAAAGCTGTTCGCGATCGCCACGATCGGCTTACCAAAATCACTGTCCGTCATACCGGTGGCACGCCACAGGGCACGAGCGCCAGCCATATTACGGCCGTGAGTAGTGGTTCGGGAACGCAGAGCAGGCATCGGACAGTCCTCGCAGCTGATCGAGCGGGTCGCACACGGACCCGCAGGAGCGGAGCCAAGCACGCTCACGGCGGCCTACCCATCCCGGCCAGGCATAACGCCGGACTGACTGGCCGCCGACGCCACCGTTCACGGATCAGGCCCGCCCGCCGCAGGGTATCAGTATCGGTTGTTGTGCCGGCGCAACCACTCCCGCCGGGCTAACCACACGATGGCGAAGGACGCGACCGTACCCAGCAGTGGGGCGACATCGTGCTCGCGTGCGGTAGCCACGAAGCGCACCTGGCCGTCGGGTTCCACGAGCCGCTGGCTCAACCGCGTCCCGATCGCGAACAGAAACAGGCTCACAACGCCCACAATGACGTATCCAGTGCGGAACAGGCTGTACACGCCGATCCGGCGACGGGGCACGGCAGCCCGGAACAACATCGCGGGGATCGTCCGTCCCAGGATGCCGAAGAACGTCGCGAACAGTGGGGCGAAGAGGAAGTAGTTGACGAAGGTGCTCACCGCAGGTCGGTCACATGTTCCACGGTAGGCGGCTGCGCGAAGAAGGAGCCCAGCGCCGCACGCCAGCGGACGAAGCGAGCGGACTCCCGGAAGGTCACCACATGCGCGTCGAGATTGTCCCACTCGACCAGCAGAACGAACCGTGACGGTGACTCAACTCCGCGGGTCATCCGCGCCGACCGGCAACCGGGGCAGGTAGCGAGCTCGGCGGCGACCGAGCGGTAGGCATCGATGAACTTCGCCTCCTCGCCGGGCGTGACATCGAAGCGCGCGACCTCCAGCACCGGCGCAGCATCCGAGGCGTCTTCGGGAGCGGTCATGAGCGCAAGTCTGGCATGCGCGTCATGCCTGGGAACACCTGTTGGGCATCCCGGCCACGGCGGGGAGGCACCACCTGCTCGGCACGTTCGCACCCGGCCCGACAACCGCCTTCATCATCAAGCGGGACTGTGCTCCGCGAGCGCTCAGCCAGCGCTCCGCCAGCGGAGCACCCACCTTCGCACCCGCCACGGCACACGGCACACGGCACACGGCACACGGCACACGGCACACGGCACACAAGACCGCAATAACCAAGCGACTGCAAAAGTCTTGCAAAAGACTATCTGTGCTGGTTACCGTCGACCGACCCGTCCGCCTGCCTGCCCCGCTGTCTGGCCGGGAGAGCCGGAACGGAAAACGGCGGGGCCGCGGCGGGGCCGCGAACGCGAGGGGAAAGATCATGACCGTGGAAGCCGGTACCGGGTCGCAAGCCGTACCGCTGTACGAGCGGGTTCGCCAGGCGCTCGGCCCGCGGGAGTGGGCGACGATCGCGGGCATGACCGCGGTCATCGTCGGGCTGCATGTCATCGGCTGGTTCACCCTTGTCGCGGTCATCGCCCCGCACCACTACCGCTTCGGCACTCACAGCCAGGTGTTCGGGGTCCGCCGGCCTCCGTGACGGCACCCAGGCCGAACCCGCAGGCTGAACCTCCGCGGCCGGCCGCTGGCGCGACCGCCGATACGAGATGCACGACTCGGCGAACGCTGTTCAGCGTGCTTGATTTTCACACCATCCCGCTACCTACGGCACGTGACCGGGCGCAGGCATCGGTCCAAATCTTTGCTCCCGCTCAACTGGCCATATCGACGAAACGGGAGTAATGGCCCTGAAAAGCGACGGTGACGGTGCCAGTCGGGCCGTTACGATGCTTGGCGACGATCAGATCGGCCTCGCCGGCACGGGCCGACTCCTTCTCCACCGTATCCTCCCGATAAAGGAGGATCACCGCGTCCGCATCCTGCTCCAGCGACCCCGATTCACGAAGGTCGGAGATCTGCGGACGCTTGTCCGCGCGCTGTTCCGAGGCGCGGTTCAGCTGGGAGATCGCCACCACCGGGACATCGAGTTCCTTGGCAAGAAGTTTCAGCGAACGCGATATCTCGCTGACCTCCTGCTGACGGCTTTCGGTTCGCTTCGGCGACGACATCAGCTGTAGGTAGTCAAGGACGATCATCCGTAGGTCGTTGCGCTGTTTGAGCCGCCGGGCCTTCGCCCGGATCTCCATCATGGTCAGGTGCGGGCTGTCGTCGATGAACAGGGGAGCGTCGGCGACCTCGCCCATCCGGCGGGCGAGGCGGGCCCAGTCCTCGTCGGTGAGGCGGCCGGTACGGATGCTCTGAAGCGACACCCGTGCCTCCGCCGACAGCAATCTCATGGTGATCTCCATCCGGCTCATCTCGAGCGAAAAGATCACAGATGTCATGCTGTTACGGATCGACGCGGCCCGAGCAAGATCAAGACCGAGGGTCGACTTCCCGACGGCGGGCCTGGCCGCGATGATCCACAACTGGCCACCGTGCAGCCCATTGGTCAGCTCGTCCAAGTCATTGAAGCCGGTGGGAACCCCGGTCAGTGACCCGTTGTGCCCCTGGATGGCTTCGATCTCCTCCAGAGCGGGGTTGAGCAGCTCACCGAGGGGCGCGTAGTCCTCACTCGAACGACGTTCGGTGACCTCGTAGACGGCGGCCTGGGCGCGGTCGACGATTTCGTCGACGTCCTGCGCGGGGCCGAAGGCGAGCTGGACGATACGGGTGCCGGCCTCCATCAGGCGACGCAGAACAGCCTTCTCCGCGACGATGCGGGCGTAATAGCCGGCATTTGCCGCCGTCGGCACACTTGAGATGAGGGTGTGCAGGTATGCCGGCCCACCCACCCGCTCAAGCAGCTCCCGCCGGCCGAGTTCGGCCGCGACGCTGATGACGTCAGCCGGCTCACCACGGCCGTACAGATCGCCGATGACGCCGTAGACCGTACCGTGCGCGGGCCGATAGAAGTCACCCGCGGCGAGTACCTCCACGACGTCCGCGATCGCGTCCTTCGACAACAGCATGCCGCCCAGCGCGCTCTGCTCAGCAGCAAGATCATGAGGTGGGATGCGATCGAAGTCGACCGACCCGCCCGCTCCACCCCGCGCGCGGTCAATATCGGTCAGTGTCATGACCACCCCCTGCCGTGCGCCTTGTCGTGACCGCCGCTTGTGTCGCGACCACCACTTCGACCATCCCGGCTATCGAACATATGTTCGACGGTCGGGATGGTTCTGTCAATCCTCCGGCCAGTGGCCCAGCACCCACACCCGGCCAACCGGCCAACCGGCCAACCGGCCAACCGGCCAACCGGCCAACCGGCCAACCGGCCAACCGGCCAACCGGCCA